>NZ_JAMHGA010000018.1 GCF_023660105.1 Desulfovibrio aminophilus
CAATAGCCGCTAAAACTTTCGCGTTTTATTATCAACAAAAAAGTATGTCAAGATCGACATAATATATGGCATTAAATAGCACGAGGTCAGGAAGGAGAACGGCTGGCGCGCCAAACGGCAGGGGCGGCAGTGGAGTACGGGACGATCACGGCCAAGCCGGTTGGAGGTGTCTGGATTGCGAGTCATGGCGAGCTGCCGCTCGCGCACTGTTTGTGGTGGACATATTTGTGGTTTTGTTGGAGTCCATTGAAGAAATGGTGATTCTGTGAATGCCCGCGACCATCTCCAACGGAAAAAGGCAGGGCCTTTTCAGGTGGAATGGCCGCTTCATGGGATAGGGGCGCAGCTGTGGAGGGCTGAATTCCGGCATGCCGACGGTCGATAAAAGCTACTTCCGATATTGGGGCAAGGCGGGTTCTGGAAGCGGAGAACCGACTGGCCATCACCTTCTTGTCTACCATTGCCTCGACGTCGCGGCCGTCGGCAGTGCGTTGCTGCGTTTGGACGGCTCGCTACGCAACCGGCTGGAACACTTGACTCGGTTGCCACAGGCGGTCCTGTCGCAGCTCTTGGTCTTCTTTCTCGCGTTGCATGATGTGGGCAAGTTTTCCATCCGCTTTCAGGCGTTGCGCGGGGATATTCTGCGGAAGCTGCAAGGCGTGTCATGCGCTCTCACCTATAGCACGCGCCACGACGACCTGGGCATGGCGCTGTGGACGATGACGCTCCGCAGGGAATGCCCATTCGTTGCGGAGTTGGCCGGGAACAGCGGCTGGAGCTGGTTCCTCGATCCCTGGGCCGCGGCATTCCTCGGGCACCACGGCGAGCCGAAGTACATCGCGCATAACGACGCCCACAACGCGATTCGAATGGATGCCGTCGCGGGGAATGCAGCCCTGGAATTCGCTCGGGACGTGGCGAAATTGTTTCTGTCCCCAGGAGAGGAATGGAGCCGCTGTGATCCTGATTCCGGGGACGCGCAGGACGCCCAGAAGCGCGCCTCCTGGCTCCTTGCCGGAGTGGCCGTGTTGGCGGACTGGATCGGTTCGGATTCGCGGTATTTCGAATATTGCCCCACGCCCATGCCGCTGGCCGAGTATTGGGAGCGGTACGCCGTGCCCCGAGCGGATCGCGCCCTGGCCGCCAGCGGGGTGCTTTCAGCCCGACCGAATCGGGAGGGGCGCTTTGATGAGATTCTTCCGCATCTCCGGGGCCGCGCACCGAGCCCGGCGCAACGGGCCGTCGCTGACCTGGGGCGCGGGGCGGACGGGCAACGGCTCGTCCTGATCGAGGATTTGACCGGCAGCGGCAAGACCGAGGCGGCCCTGCTGTGCGTGCATGGGTTCATGACGCGTGGGCTGGCACAGGGGCTCTATGTGGCCTTGCCGACCATGGCCACGGCCAACGCCATGTATGACCGGCTCGCCGGCGCCTATGGCCGACTCTTCGCTCCAGGCGAGTCGCCGTCCCTGGCCTTGGCCCACGCGGGCCGCCAGTTGTCGGAGGTTTTCCGCGCATCCATCGGACTGGAGGATCAGGCGCGGCCGGACGCCTCCCAGGAGGACGGCGGCCCGTTCTGCGCCGCGTGGCTGGCCGACAACCGCAAGAAGGCCCTGCTCGCCTCGGTGGGCGTCGGGACCATCGACCAGGCGTTGCTGGCCGTGTTGCCGTCGCGGCACCAGAGTCTGCGGTTGTTGGGACTGGGCCGAGGCGTGCTCGTGGTGGACGAGGTCCACGCCTACGACACCTACATGCACACCCTGCTTCGGCGGTTGCTGGAGTTTCAGGCCGCGCAGGGCGGCAGCGCCGTGCTCCTTTCCGCCACCCTGCCGTCGCGGACCCGGCGGGAGCTGGTTCAGGCCTATTGCGACGGGTTGGGGAGTTCCGCGCCGACGCTCGATAAAAGCTCCTTTCCGCTCGTCACCGCGATCGGGCCCGGCTTCGTCCTGGAGGAGCCGTTGCCTGTCCGGCCCGGAACGGAGCGCCGGGTGGAGGTTGAATTCCTCCACAGTCCGGATGCGGCGGTGGAGCGGATCGTCGCGGCCGCCCAGGCCGGAGCTTGCGTGGCCTGGGTGCGCAACACGGTGCGCGACGCGATGGAGGCCTATGACCTCCTGAGGGCTCGGCTCGAACCGGAGCATGTGCAGCTGTTCCATGCCCGTTTCGCCCAGTGCGATCGCCTGGACAAGGAACGGGACATTCTGGCCCGTTTCGGGCCCGAGAGCGGCGCGGAAGCGCGGCGGGGCAGGGTGGTGGTCGCCACGCAGGTGGTCGAGCAATCGCTCGATTTGGACTGGGATTTGGTGGTCAGTGATCTTGCGCCTCTGGAAAACCTCATCCAGCGGGCTGGACGGGGATGTCGCCATCTATGGCGCATGGGGCGTCCCGATGGATTCGGCGACCCGCGCCTCCTTGTTTTGGCCCCGTCCTTGGACGGCGCGCCGGGCGCGGACTGGTACGCGACGCTTTCGCCGGGCGCGGCCCACGTATATTTGCGCCATGCCCCGCTCTGGCTCGCCGCGCAATGGCTCAAGCAACACGGCGGATTCCGCCTGCCGGAGGACGCCCGGGCCATGCTGGAGCATGTCTACGGTTCCGGGGCGGAAGAGAACGCTCCCGAGGCGTTGCTTCATGCGGATCAGAATCGGGCCGATCCCCGGATGTTCGCGGCGTCGAGCCTGGCGAGCATGAACGCCCTGCGGCTGGATGCGGGCTATTCCCGCGATGATCAGGCCTGGCGCGACGATGAGCGCACGCCCACGCGGCTGGGCGACGAATCCACGCGGCTGCGGCTCTGCCGGTGGGACGGCGCGGCCTTGCGGCCCTGGGCCGACGACCCGGACCTGTGGCGGGCCTGGGCCCTGAGCGAAGTGAACGTTTCCGCGCATCGGGTCGCAAAAGCGACTGAAGCGGACGGCGCGCTGAAAATGGCCCTGGATGCCGCGCGCGACGCCCTACCGGACAAGGGCGAGTGGTGCCTGCTCATCCCCCTGACCCAGGGCGAGGGTGGTATCTGGCACGGACAGGCCCGCGACGGCAGCGGGAACGTTGTCAGTGTTCGGTACGACGCGGAGCGGGGGCTGGAGGTGCTTGCATGAACCGTAAGAAATATTGTTTATTTTCAATATGATATGATGATTCTTTCTTTCTTGTTTTTATACCAATTTTTGGTATTAATTGATCGGTCTCTTGACGGCAACGATAACGAGGACAAGGTACAGTGGCTTCGTTGAGAATCACGCGGCGGCAGCGCCGCGATACCGGGTCTGCTGAGTTCTGCGTAGTGGTCCCGGTGGAACGGGCGGATGAGGTCGAAATGGCCCTCCATAGACTGCTTCCTCAAGACGAAGCTGCTGGGCTGGTTGTAAACGACCGAGGAGAAGCCGTAGTCCCGGCTCCGGAGTCCACGCCCGGCCAAGTGTTGAAGGGGTTTCGGTTGCGGGATGGGCTGACCCAGCGCGAACTGGCGAAGCAACTCGGCATCGCTCAGCACCATGTCTCGGAGATGGAACGCGGGAAGAGGGCGATTTCGAAGAAGATGGCTGAGCGGCTGGCGGTTTTTTTTCAGGAGCCTATGTATAGGGTTTTTCTCTAGTTCCCCAGGATGATTGGGGATGGCCCGGTAATGGAGATGAAGAGAACACCGTTCCCCACAAAGTGGGGATTTAGATCATATAAGGTAATAGAGAAAAAGAGTACTTGACAAGCTTCTGTGTTTAAGTAGATTATCGGCTAAACGATGTTCGGGGGCAAGCATGAATTGGTCGATTCACTGGACCGGCAAGGCGTTCAAGCAACGACAGCGGCTGCCCGCAAAACCCAGAAATATCCTTCCCGCGCTTGAAAAAGCGTTGAAAAACGGTCCACGCCTGTCGACCAAATGGAGAAATTTCAAAAAAACGGCAGGAGTGACGGACTGTTATCACTGCCATTTGTGCTCCGGCCGGACCACATATGTAGCCATTTGGCGTGCCGATAGAAAAATGAAAACCATCGAAATCCGTTATGTCGGCACCCACGAGGGCGCCGGGAACTATCGCATTCATTGTTGACCACCCTTTAACCCCTGGAGGTTCCATGTCCTACAACCTGTTGGAAGAGGCATGGCTGCCCGTGCGGCGGCTGATGGGGGGACTTGAGAAGATTCCGCCCTGGCGCATCACCTGCGATGCCGGGAGGAACGATCCCGTGGTCGCGATCTGCTCGCCCCGGCCGGACCTGGACGGCGGACTGCTGGAATTCCTCATCGGACTGGTCCAGACCTGTCTGACGCCGGAAAGGGATCCCGACTGGCTACGCTTGCGCGATGCCCCGCCCAAGCCCGAGGAACTGCGGGCCGCGTTCAAGGCCAAGGCGCATGCCTTCAACCTGGATGGCGACGGTCCGCGCTTCATGCAGGATTTGACCATGGACCGGGAGCAGAATCCCATCACCAACTCGGTGGAATCTCTGCTCATCGACGTGTCGGGCGTGGCCGAGATGTTCATCCGCCCCGGCGGCCTCAGGGCGCTGTGCCGACCCTGCGCGGCAGCGGCGCTCTATGCCTTACAGACCTTCGCCCCGGCCGGGGGGCGCGGCAACCTCACCTCCCTGCGCGGCGGCGGCCCGCTGACCACCATGGTTCTCGGCGAGACGCTTTGGCGCACGGTCTGGAACAACGTGCTTCCTCGCGCCGAACTGGAAAAGACCTGCGATCCCGCCCAAGCCGAGGCCTGGGGCGTGTTTCCCTGGCTCGTTTCCGCGCATTCGGGGCAGGAAACCCATCAACAGCATGTCCATCCCCTGCACATGTTCTGGGCCATGCCCCGCCGCATCCGCCTGGACTTCGAGGACGAGCCGGGCGCGGTCTGCGACCTCTGCGGCTGCGAGGATTCGCGTATGGTCCGGGAGTTCCGCTCCAGGCCCCAGGGCAACGACTACAAGGGGGCCTGGTGTCACCCCCTTACCCCGTACCGGCATATGGACAAGGGAGAAAGACTCTCGGTCAAGGGCAGCGTGGAGGGCGTGGGCTATCGCCACTGGCTCGGCTACGTCTACGGCGAACACGGGGACGACCTGTTCAGGAATCCCGTGTTGCCCGCCCAGGCCGTGCGTGTGTATGCCGCTCGGGCCGCCAAGGACGGGGAGTTTGAGTTCCGTCTCCTGCTCTCCGGCTACGACATGGACAAGATGAAGGCCCTGGGCTGGCTCCAGGGAGAGAGTCCGGCCTGGGCCGTGGAGGACGCGAACCAGCGCGAGGAGTTCTTCGGCCTGGCCCGTCGGTTGGTGCGTGGAGCGGTTCTGTTCGCGGACAATCTGGCCGGAGCTTTGAAACAGGCCGTGCGGCATGAGAAGGCCGCCGCGCCCAAGGCCGGGGCCACCCTCCTGGCCTCGGCCAGGGCCGATTTCTGGGCCCGCACCGAGGGCCCGTTCTACGACCTGCTACGCGAGGCCCTGGGCCGCATCCGCGCGGGAGAAGAGGTGGATTCGCTGTTGCGGGAACGCTGGCGTTTATATCTGCAACGCCAGGCCGAGGCCGTGTTCGAGGACGTGGCCGGGAGCGGAGCCTTCAACACCGGCGAGGCCAAGCGCTTCGCGGAGGCCCTGCGTCGGCTTCGGGCCTACTGCTCGGCCAGGAACAAACTGGTGCGGGGGATTCTCGATCTTCCCGAACCGCAGAGCCAGACCCAGTCCGAGGCGGTCTGACGGAGGAGACGCATGCAACAGAACCAACCGTTCTACAAAGAAAAATGGTTTCAGGACGTGCTCGCCCGCTGGTGGGGCGGCCTGGAGAAGGATCGGGGCGGCCGGGCGGCCCTGCGGCGAGCGAAGAATCTCGACGCCGTGTTCGCCTGCGCCTCCTTTCACCAGCATTTGCTTGCCCCGCTGCGCGAGGCCGGTTGGGAACCGACGGAGCGGCAGGTGGACGCCCTGGCCGCCGTGGCCGGAATCCTGGCCCATGTGGAGGAGAACGTGCCCAAGGGCTCCTTCGCCGAGGTCATGGCCCGGCCGTCCCGCGAAGGGAGCAAGGCCGTGGTGAGCGACTTGCGCTTCCGTCGCCTGCTGGCGGTGGAAGGGCCCGAAGAGCTGCTGTCCGCCCTGGTGCGCATGGTGCGTCTGGCGGGCGGGAAGGCCAACGTCCGTGAACTGGCCGGGGCCGTCCTGTCCTGGGGCGATGAGCAACGGAAGACCTGGGCCCTGGACTATTACCGTCTGGCCCCCAGCGAAAAGAACTGAAAACCGAAATCCAAGAGGAGCACGACATGAGCACCTTCATCCAACTGCATCTCCTGACCTGCTACCCCCCGTCCAACCTGAACCGCGACGATCTGGGACGGCCCAAGACCGCCATCGTGGGCGGAGTGGAGCGCCTGCGCGTCTCCTCCCAGAGCCTCAAGCGGGCCTGGCGCACCTCCGACGTGTTTCAGTCCGCCCTGGCCGGGAATGTAGGTGTCCGCACCAAGGAGATGGGCGTCATGGTCCACAAGGCCCTGACCGAGGGCCGCTCCCTGGACGACGTGCTGCGGGACCAGAAAACCGGGGAGGGCAAGCTGCCCAAGCTGTCCGACGCCAAGGCCCGGGCCGTGGCCAAGGCCGTGGCCGGAGTCTTCGGCGCGCTCAAGAAACCCGACGCGGCCAAGCCTCACGTGGAACTGGAGATCGAGCAGCTGGCCCATTTCAGCCCCGAGGAGATCGCGGCCGTGTTCGAGTTGGTGGAAAAGCGTCGCGCGGACGGCAAGACGCCGGAAGCCCAGGAGCTGGCCTTGCTGCGGGCCAAGGCCTCGGCGGCGGACATCGCCCTGTTCGGCCGCATGCTGGCCGACGCGCCGGAGTACAACATCGAGGCCGCCGCCCAGGTGGGCCACGCCTTCGGCGTGGAGCGCGCCACGGTGCAGGACGACTTCTTCACCGCCGTGGACGACCTGAACCGCCCCGGCGAGGACTCTGGAGCCGGGCACATGGGCGTCATGGAGTTCGGCTCGGCCCTGTTCTACCTCTACATCTGCGTCAACCGCGACCTGCTGCGGGAGAACCTGGGCGACAAGGCCCTGGCGGACCGCGCCCTGCGCGCCCTGGTCCAGGCGGCGGCCACCGTCGCGCCCACGGGCAAACAGAACAGCTTCGCCTCCCGCTCCGCGGCGTCCTTCGTCCTCGCGGAAAAGGGCGAGGATCAGCCGCGTTCCCTGGTGGCCGCCTTCCTCCAGCCCGTGTCCGGGCCGGACATGCTGGCCAACGCCCGCGAAATCCTGTCGCGGACCAAGGCGAACATGGACACGGCCTACGGCCTGTCGCTTCAGGCCCTGGCCTTCAACCCCCACGATGGCGAGGGAACCCTGGCCGGTCTTCTGGACTTCGTCGCGGAGTAGGCCATGAACGACTACCTCGTGTTCCAACTCTACGGCCCGCTCCAGTCCTGGGGCGAGATCGCCGTGGGCCAGGTGCGGGGAAGCGCGGACCATCCGGGCCGTTCGGCCGTGGCCGGTCTTCTGGCCGCCTGCCTGGGCCTGGACCGGGACGACCCCCGCTGCCTGACCTTGGCCGGAGCCCTGCGTCTGGCCGTGCGCGTGGACCGGCCGGGCCTGCCGCTCATCGACTATCACACGGCCCAATGCCCGGCCCGCAAGGCCAAGCGCCGCTTCTTCACCCGCAAGGATGAACTGGGCGGCCTGCTGGCCGTCGGGGAGCGGCCCAACACCGTGCTCTCGGACCGGAGCTACCGCCAGGACGCCTGCTGCACGGTCTGCGTCTGGCTGCGCGGCGAGTCGCCCTGCGGCCTGGAGGAGCTGAAGGCGGCCCTGCTCCGACCTCGGTTCACGCCCTACCTGGGGCGCAAGTCGTGCCCGCCGGGCCTGCCCTTCGCCCCGGCCCTGGGGAGCTTCGTCGCGCCGGAAGAGGCGCTGGCCGCCTACCCCGTGTCCGCCCTGATTCTCGTTGGGCTGAAACGGGATCAGGGGGCCGGAACCGCGCTCCATCGGGACGAGGACGGCGACGCCGCGTGCGGACAGGTCTACACGCGACGGGACGTGCCCGTGTCCCGCAAGGGGCAGTTCCGTTTCCACAACCGGAGGGAACTGGCGCTCGATACGGCCGCCGCCAAGGCCAGGGAGGACAGATGTTCCTGAGCAGGATCACCTTGCGCGACCGGCGGGCGCTGCTGCGCCTGCCCGCGAACGCCTATGGCCTGCACAAGGCCGTGTGGGATCTGTTCACCGACGGCCCGGACCGCCGCCGGGACTTCCTCTTCCGCGTGGAGGAGGGAACCGGTTTGAGCCTGCTGGCCGTGTCCGCCCGCCCTCCGCGCGCGTCGTCCGACGCCTGGCGGGTGGAGGTGCGGGACTATGCCCCCGCGCTTCGGCCGGGCGACCGGCTGACCTTCGCCCTGCGGGCCAACCCGGTGCGCACGGGGCGCAACGCGGACGGCCGCCCCGCCCGCTTCGACGTGGTCATGGACGCCAAGCACGCCTTGAAGGTTCAGGGCGTGCCGCGCGAACAATGGCCGCCCCTGTCCGAACTGGAGCGTGAGGCCGGGGCCCGCTGGCTGGCCTCCCGGGCCGAACGGCTGGGGTTCAGGCTGGAGACCGTCGGGCTCAACGTGGACGGCTACCGGCTGCACCGCTTCCCCAAGGAGGGGCGGGAGGTGAGCTTCGCCACCCTGGACTTCCAGGGTCTGCTCGAAGTCCTGGATGTGGAGCGTTTCCAGCGGACCCTGGCCGAGGGAGTGGGACCGGGCAAGTCCTTCGGCTGCGGGCTGTTGCTCGTGCGACGGGCGTCGTCGTGCTGCCCAACCTGAGGCCGCTGCCCATCAAGGAACGCGTCTCCGTGGTCTTTCTGGAGCGCGGCAACCTTGATGTGCAGGACGGGGCCTTCGTGTTGGTGGACGCCGAGGGGGTGCGCACCCAGATTCCCGTCGGCGGCGTGGCCTGTCTCATGCTGGAGCCGGGCGCCCGGGTGTCGCACGCCGCGGTGGTTCTCGCGGCCCGGGCCGGCTGCCTGCTGGCCTGGGTCGGCGAGGGCGGGGTCCGCTTGTACGCCGTGGGCCAGCCCGGCGGGGCACGGGGCGAGAAGCTGCTGTATCAGGCGGCGCTGGCCCTGGACTCCTCGGCCCGGCTCAAGGTCGTGCGGCGCATGTTCGCGCTCCGTTTCGGGGAAGACCCGCCGGAACGGCGTTCGGTGGAGCAGTTGCGCGGGCTGGAAGGAGCGCGGGTGCGGGAGATGTACAAGCTCCTGGCCCGGCAATGCGGCGTGCGTTGGGACGGCAGAAGCTACAATCCCAAGGATTGGGGCTCGGGAGACGTGGTCAACCGCTGCCTGAGTTCGGCCACGGCCTGCCTGTACGGCCTTTCCGAGGCCGCGATCCTGGCGGCGGGCTATGCCCCGGCCATCGGCTTCCTGCACACCGGCAAGGCGAAGTCCTTCGTCTATGACGTGGCGGATCTGTTCAAGATACAGACCGTGGTCCCCGTGGCCTTCCGCATCGCGGCGAGGAATCCCGGCGATCCTGAAGGCGAGGTGCGCCGGGCCTGCCGGGACGAGTTCCGCAGGTCGCGGCTCCTGCGGGACATCATTCCGGCCATCGAGGACGTGTTGAGCGCCGGTGGGTTGCCCGTGCCGCGGGCTCCCGAGGACTCGGTGGGCCCGGCGTTCGAGGATGAGGAGGCCTTCGGCGATGATGGTCATCGTGGTTGAAAACGCGCCGCCCCGGCTGCGCGGCCGCCTGGCGGTCTGGCTCGTGGAATTGCGGGCCGGGATCTACGTGGGCGACTACTCGGTGCGGGTGCGGGAGATGATCTGGAGCCATGTCCGGGAAGGAATCGAGGATGGCAACGCCGTTCTGGTCTGGCGGGAAAACAACGAGGCGGGGTTCGACTTCCGCACCCTTGGCCCGAACCGCCGGATGCCCCGTGACATGGATGGCCTGAAGTTGGCGTCGTTCCTGCCTTTGGAGAGACCGTCGCAAGAGGAGGGAAAAGGTTGCCCAACCACCTGAAATGACGAGGTCGAAAATCGGTACTTTTTGTAGTACTGTTTTTGATCAATGAATTCGGCTCATTCCAGGAAGAGTGTTCCCCGCATGCGCGGGGATGGACCGGTCCACCGGACCCAGGCGCTCTGCATCTTCTCGTGTTCCCCGCATGCGCGGGGATGGACCGGCTTTCCCCGTCCCCACGCCGACGCTCTCCCGGTGTTCCCCGCATGCGCGGGGATGGACCGTCCCCCCTCCAGGAGCTGGAGGTGAGACCTCAGTGTTCCCCGCATGCGCGGGGATGGACCGGAAAAGAGACTAGCCAAAGCGTTGGGACGCGGGTGTTCCCCGCATGCGCGGGGATGGACCGAATTGTTGGCGCGTCTTGGCTTGCGCCTATAAGTGTTCCCCGCATGCGCGGGGATGGACCGGATGGTCAGCCGAGAAGCAAGTCCCACACCACGTGTTCCCCGCATGCGCGGGGATGGACCGTCCGATCCGTTCTGGGTGCTCCAGGTCCGCTCGTGTTCCCCGCATGCGCGGGGATGGACCGCGCAAGGACGGCTCCATGGAGGAGGACTGGATGTGTTCCCCGCATGCGCGGGGATGGACCGGTCTTGAACGACTGGAACGAAATCCTTGTCCCGTGTTCCCCGCATGCGCGGGGATGGACCAGTAGAGTCATGTCATCCTCCTACAGTTCAGCAGTGTTCCCCGCATGCGCGGGGATGGACCGTCCGCATACCTCGATGAACTTGTAAATCCAAGGTGTTCCCCGCATGCGCGGGGATGGACCGAATGCCCCATCTGTGGGAGGGCTGACAGCCTTGTGTTCCCCGCATGCGCGGGGATGGACCGGGGAATAGTTATGGGTGTCACAGTGATGGGTAGTGTTCCCCGCATGCGCGGGGATGGACCGTTTCACACCTTCTGTGTGGACTTGTGGGAGCAGTGTTCCCCGCATGCGCGGGGATGGACCGAGCATATCAATCGTACTGGCGTCTTCCTCAATGTGTTCCCCGCATGCGCGGGGATGGACCGATATCTGTCCATATGTTGCAGAGCTACAGTAAGTGTTCCCCGCATGCGCGGGGATGGACCGAGGTGGATAAGGTAAAGTGAAAGAGATCATACGTGTTCCCCGCATGCGCGGGGATGGACCGTGTGCGGGCAGCGTGCAGCGTACAGTGGGACAGTGTTCCCCGCATGCGCGGGGATGGACCGTACGCTTGGCGGGCACTTTGTCCCATTTTGAAGTGTTCCCCGCATGCGCGGGGATGGACCGAAGCACGACAGGCACATGTTAACTACTGTATTGTGTTCCCCGCATGCGCGGGGATGGACCGAAATCCGGCTACGTGCGAATCCCAAACGCACTGTGTTCCCCGCATGCGCGGGGATGGACCGGTCTCCGCGAAGTTGCCGTATTCCCTGTTTAGGTGTTCCCCGCATGCGCGGGGATGGACCGGCCCAGATCGACCGCCTGGAGCGTGCCGACCAGTGTTCCCCGCATGCGCGGGGATGGACCGTGAGCTGCGTTTAACGGGGTCTTCGCAACGGCGTGTTCCCCGCATGCGCGGGGATGGACCGATGGGGAGTGACCCGCCAAAGTGTGGGCACGGGTGTTCCCCGCATGCGCGGGGATGGACCGTTATGACGGACGCGCTTATCGTGGCGGGCTTCGTGTTCCCCGCATGCGCGGGGATGGACCGAACAGGCGCAGGTGGACTTTGCACAGGCAGCAGTGTTCCCCGCATGCGCGGGGATGGACCGCGCGGCGCTCCCGGAACCGTTCCGCAGCAGAAGTGTTCCCCGCATGCGCGGGGATGGACCGTCTTTCCGCCCTTCTTCTCATTAATGTACACAGTGTTCCCCGCATGCGCGGGGATGGACCGGCACGCTTCCGCGATGACCTCGGCGTCAGTGAGTGTTCCCCGCATGCGCGGGGATGGACCGCAGGGGCATATGCGTCAAAAAAACCCAGGGCGTGTTCCCCGCATGCGCGGGGATGGACCGTCGGACCAGACACCGAGAACCTGAGTCACGGTGTGTTCCCCGCATGCGCGGGGATGGACCGGTCGGCTGGCAGGACAACCCCTGGTTCCCCGAGTGTTCCCCGCATGCGCGGGGATGGACCGTGGGACGAGGCGGCCCGCGTGCTGGCGGACCAGTGTTCCCCGCATGCGCGGGGATGGACCGACGCGGATCAACGGGCATTGTGCACCTCCTCCGTGTTCCCCGCATGCGCGGGGATGGACCGTACCAAAAGGGCGAGGAGCGTTGGATTCAGCGGTGTTCCCCGCATGCGCGGGGATGGACCGCCGCTGGGGTGGCTCAAGTCATGTCTGGTGGGGTGTTCCCCGCATGCGCGGGGATGGACCGGCCCTGGAGGTCATGGAGCAGGGACGCCTGGAGTGTTCCCCGCATGCGCGGGGATGGACCGCTGGGGTTGAAGCATCTAGCCCGCCGCGCTCCGTGTTCCCCGCATGCGCGGGGATGGACCGTCGGCTACATCCAATCCCTCGATGCCTTGGCGGTGTTCCCCGCATGCGCGGGGATGGACCGCGCATCCAGCACCTGCTCGTGGAGCAGCCCTCGTGTTCCCCGCATGCGCGGGGATGGACCGGGGCCGGACGGCGAGGTCTGGCCCGAGTCGAAGTGTTCCCCGCATGCGCGGGGATGGACCGGCCCGGCATGAGCGTGGAGGGTCCACTCGTCAGTGTTCCCCGCATGCGCGGGGATGGACCGAGCCTCCCATTCCGCCGGACGTCGAAGGGCAGGTGTTCCCCGCATGCGCGGGGATGGACCGAAGTAGCCAGCATTCTGGACGAGCTTCCTATAGTGTTCCCCGCATGCGCGGGGATGGACCGCCCGCCGTATTGTTGGCAATCAACCGGAATGGGTGTTCCCCGCATGCGCGGGGATGGACCGTTGTTCTCCGGGGTCTTGCCGTCGGAGGCCACGTGTTCCCCGCATGCGCGGGGATGGACCGTCCTGGGACTTGAGGAGAGGGTAGGACATGCCGTGTTCCCCGCATGCGCGGGGATGGACCGAACGGTTCACGGTCTGGGGACAGCTCGTTGTAGTGTTCCCCGCATGCGCGGGGATGGACCGCAGCAGTGAGCGCCGTTGACGTGCAGGCGGCCGTGTTCCCCGCATGCGCGGGGATGGACCGGCCCTGGAGGTCATGGAGCAGGGACGCCTGGAGTGTTCCCCGCATGCGCGGGGATGGACCGAGGGTTCCCAGACTGGAGTTTCTGGACGCCTCGTGTTCCCCGCATGCGCGGGGATGGACCGACGGACGAGGTCTACGCCCGGAACGAGGTGCAGTGTTCCCCGCATGCGCGGGGATGGACCGGCGGCCGGTCTCTTCGGGGACCGGCCCCGACCGTGTTCCCCGCATGCGCGGGGATGGACCGGATCTGCTGCTTCTGGTAGCCCCGGCGCTCCTCGTGTTCCCCGCATGCGCGGGGATGGACCGAGGTACATGGACGACAGGCGGGTGATCTCCTTGTGTTCCCCGCATGCGCGGGGATGGACCGGGCCGGGAATAGTCCCGTGCTCAATTGGTCAAGTGTTCCCCGCATGCGCGGGGATGGACCGGTCCACGGGGATTTGGAGTCGACCGCGAGACGTGTTCCCCGCATGCGCGGGGATGGACCGCGCACGATCCAGGAGGTCGGGTTTCACCAGGGGTGTTCCCCGCATGCGCGGGGATGGACCGGCCGAGGAATCCACCAAGCGGCTTGCGGCGTCGTGTTCCCCGCATGCGCGGGGATGGACCGGTCCAGGCCATCGACCGCGAGATGGCCGTGTAGTGTTCCCCGCATGCGCGGGGATGGACCGTCCAGGACCGGGACGCCCTGCCCGGCCACCGGGTGTTCCCCGCATGCGCGGGGATGGACCGCCGTCAAAAAGCTCGAAGGTTTGGCGCGGAGGGTGTTCCCCGCATGCGCGGGGATGGACCGCGCCATTCCAAAACGTTCCATAAAGCGATTGTGTGTTCCCCGCATGCGCGGGGATGGACCGTGATGGCCGGGGTGGAGATGCTCATGAGCCCCGTGTTCCCCGCATGCGCGGGGATGGACCGAAGGGTTTGCTTCCGTTTGCCGTGCCGCTCGAGTGTTCCCCGCATGCGCGGGGATGGACCGCTCCGCGATGAGTCGTCGGCACTCGTGCGGCTGTGTTCCCCGCATGCGCGGGGATGGACCGTGATGCCGTAAGCGTCCTGAAACTCGGCATAGGTGTTCCCCGCATGCGCGGGGATGGACCGAGCCTCCATCGTGGCCGGTTTGGTGGTCGCGTGTGTTCCCCGCATGCGCGGGGATGGACCGGCGTTGGGCAGGATCTTGGCCAGCACCTGATAGTGTTCCCCGCATGCGCGGGGATGGACCGATGTCCCACTCCGAGTTCGGCCGGAAGATCTTGTGTTCCCCGCATGCGCGGGGATGGACCCATCACGCCCGCCCCAGGGCCATTGCGGCGGCCGTGTTCCCCGCATGCGCGGGGATGGACCGAACACATCCTCGGAGGAGCGCATGTCCTCGCTGTGTTCCCCGCATGCGCGGGGATGGACCGCCTCCTTTTGAGATGCACGTCAACGGCTACCTGTGTTCCCCGCATGCGCGGGGATGGACCGTAGCCGATCCTGCACCCTATTTGCACCCTATGGTGTTCCCCGCATGCGCGGGGATGGACCGGCATGAGGGAGACATTTGCACCGATTGCTTGAGTGTTCCCCGCATGCGCGGGGATGGACCGGTGTTACATTTCAATATCTTCTCGCTTGAAATGTGTTCCCCGCATGCGCGGGGATGGACCGTGGAATCATTGCGCTTGCCGTAGTGCAACTGAGTGTTCCCCGCATGCGCGGGGATGGACCGCATATCCGGCTAGCTGAAGGCGTGGTGGAACTGTGTTCCCCGCATGCGCGGGGATGGACCGGTCTTGGCCGAGCCCTCGGCGAGCTGCGGCTTGTGTTCCCCGCATGCGCGGGGATGGACCGCTCAAGCATCAGATGGACATCGACGAGCAGGTGTGTTCCCCGCATGCGCGGGGATGGACCGCTCACCTCGCTGCCCAGGTTCTGCACGGCCTGGTGTTCCCCGCATGCGCGGGGATGGACCGTCGGCGGAGTCGTTGGGCGACGCGGAAAAATCGTGTTCCCCGCATGCGCGGGGATGGACCTGGATGTCCCGGTTGCGCTTGAGCAGCTGGACGGTGTTCCCCGCATGCGCGGGGATGGACCGGCCGGGCAGAGCGTCACCATCTACTGCAACCAGTGTTCCCCGCATGCGCGGGGATGGACCGGATCTCGCCGTCCAGGGCGAAGGCCAGGGACAGGTGTTCCCCGCATGCGCGGGGATGGACCGACCACTTCCGGTGCGGTCTTCGTGACCACGGCGTGTTCCCCGCATGCGCGGGGATGGACCGCAGCGCCTGGCTCAGTGCCCCGAGCAGGCCGGGTGTTCCCCGCATGCGCGGGGATGGACCGGAGGATGCAATGGGATACTACCTGATCGCCAGGTGTTCCCCGCATGCGCGGGGATGGACCGTACATGCGCTGGCTGGAGAGCGAGGGCTATCTGTGTTCCCCGCATGCGCGGGGATGGACCGGTGCTGGAGGCCCTGCGCAAATTGGAGGTGCCGTGTTCCCCGCATGCGCGGGGATGGACCGGCCTGCAAGCTCGGGCTGCTGACCGGCGTGGAGTGTTCCCCGCATGCGCGGGGATGGACCGGTCAAGCATCAGATGGACATCGACGAGCAGGTGTGTTCCCCGCATGCGCGGGGATGGACCGATGACGGACGGGCCGTTCGTCGCGATCCGGCCGTGTTCCCCGCATGCGCGGGGATGGACCGCGGTTCGTGCTCAACCCTCCCCCGGATTCCATGTGTTCCCCGCATGCGCGGGGATGGACCGATGAAGTACGGCGGCAAGAGCGGCCGCGGGATGTGTTCCCCGCATGCGCGGGGATGGACCGACGTAGGCCGCGCTGTCCCTGTCGTACCCTACGTGTTCCCCGCATGCGCGGGGATGGACCGGACGCCGTCCGGCAGGCGCTGCGCAACTGCGGGTGTTCCCCGCATGCGCGGGGATGGACCGCCGGGGTGCTCTCCCTGGCCCAGGCCCTGAAGGTGTTCCCCGCATGCGCGGGGATGGACCGGTCTGCCGCTGGTCTGCAAGGCTCTCCAGCGTGTGTTCCCCGCATGCGCGGGGATGGACCGTTTCAGCGCGCGCAGACAATCCGCCGGATAGCGTGTTCCCCGCATGCGCGGGGATGGACCGGGCCTCTATGGCACCGTCGGCGGTAATTGGGAAGTGTTCCCCGCATGCGCGGGGATGGGTCACCCTGATCGAGTGGTTCCTTTGTTTGTTCTGTGCTGTCGTGACGATTCCTTTTCTGGACCGCCACCTTGCCTGTCGCGTTTTCCGCCATGCGGGTGGCTGGCCTGGAGCGACAACCATGCCTCGGCGTGCAACAGGACACCGGCGATTTCCTCAAGATCGGATGCCAACGCGGGGATGGCTGCGGCGATCTTTCCGTGCGGATCGGGCACATCCAGGAGCAGGGCGCTGAGCAATGTGACCGCGTCCCGCAAGAAGTCCTTGTACTCCGCCTGGAGGCATGGAAGCCGGGCGACCAGATCAGGAAAGGAACCCGCGCCCCGCATCTGTCCACGAATTCTGATGAATGTGTCCGTGTACTCCGATCTGACGGCGAAGTGCCGGGTGTACTTTTTCGAGGAGGAGTATCCCCTCGGAACGGATTCAAGGTCGTATTTCAGTCGCCGCGCCCTTTGATATTCGGGAGTCCTGGGCTGATGTCGCGCGCAGTACGCGGGCCGCCGCGAGGTGGCCTTGCCCGATGGGGCCAGCCGCCAGCAGAGCTTGCAAAAAGCCAGTGAATCCCACTCCCGGTCATGAAGGGCCCTCGGCCGTTTCCGCGGCCCCTTGATGAGCGGGATGAGGCCGTATATCGCGTTCGCGGCGTCTTCCGCCGCCCGGATTGCCTCCGCGTCGCCGTGGAATATCCTGCTCGCCTGATAATGGAGGTTTTTGGCCGCCTCCTCCAATCCCTTCCAGCCGCGATAGTGTGCGCTCGGCAGCTGCTCCGCCCATTTGTCATAGATTTCCGGCGGGAGTACCTCTTTGGCGGCGCACCGGAACCCGGCGGGAGTCATCCGGCCCGCAGCGAAGACGGCGTCCGCCAGTTTGCGTTCAAGGCCGAAGAGGAAGTTCAGGTGATGCGTCATGCTTCTCCCGCACGCCCTCACGGGGTGCGGCCGAGGGGAAACCCGCGCGGCTCCGTTGAGTGAGCGGTCGGCTTTGGTTCTCGCGCCTGCCCTGGCCGCGGGGATTTCACGTCCGCTCCGCCATCCGAACCGCCAGATCCTTGGCCCGGAGATGGGTGTAGCGTTTGAGCATCTCCAGGGTCTTATGCCCGGTCACGGCGGCCGCTTCCATGACATTGAGCCCTTTCTCGAAAAGCCGCGACGTGGCTTCGTGGCGGAGGTCATGATAGCGGAGGTCCGGCAGACCTGCCCGTGCGCAGATGCGAATGAATGCCTGAGTGATGGCGTTGGGGTTCTCGTAATACCGCCAGACCGGTCCGAGATCGCGGCGCCGGGCCTTGAGGATCGCCAGGGATTTTGGGGACAAGGGCACTTCGCGGGGTTCGCCGTTTTTGGTCTCCGGGAGAAGCACGACGCGACTCTTCAGGTCTACATGCTCCCAGCGCATCCGGGCGAGTTCCGTGCGTCTCATGGCGGTTTCCAGGGCAAAGGCGATGATGTCGGCCATGTCACCGCCATAGGCCGTGGCCGCGTCGAGCAGTTTTTTCTCTTCACCACGTTTCAGTCGGCGGTCCCGGGCGCGGGGCATGGACGGCATGCGCACCACGGGGAGTCCGCGCGGCAGAGAGATGCCCCAATCGATGGTGCAGCATTTCAGGACACGGTGGAGCAGGCCGAGATCATGCCGAACGGTTTGAGGGGAGAGACCGGATTTGAGCGCCTTGTCCCGGTAGGCCGCAACATGGGAGGAGTCCAGCGCGATGAGCGACAGGGCGCCCAGTTCCACCCGCAGGCGGGCGAGGTTGCCGCTGAGCGAACTCCCCCCACGGGCGAGACGGGGAAATACCTCATCCTGATACCGCGCCAGGGCGACGGCAACGGATGTCCGCTCCGCTGCATCCGTGGGCAGGAAGGCGCCCCTGTCCATTTCGCGCTCTTGCGCCCTGGCCCACTTCTCGGCGTCGGATTTTGTGGCGAAGGTTTTTGATATGGCGCTCTGCCCCTCTCGGCGGATCCTGGCCTGCCATTTGCCGTTCGTTCGTTTTTGAAACGTCGCCATCAGGTGCCTCCGAACGTCGCCTGTGTCTCCAAATTGTCTCCATCTGGGCTTAGATTATTTCAATGTTACCTTTATATCAATAAAAATTACAAAATAAACTCAGCTTTGGGAGCTGGTTGCCGGAGGTTCAAATCCTCTCGCCCCGACCAAGAAAGTGAAGCAGGACGGGCACGCCACGGCGTGCCCGTTTTTGTTTCCGGACCGGTTTCGGTCCGCCCTTCCCTTTGCTGTCATCGGCCCCGATTGAAAGTCTCCACGATGGCTGTTCCGTGCGTCCGTTCCGCGCGCCTCTGAGCCACCTGCGGCGCATTGCGTCGCGCAACGTGCCCGGCGTCGGCGTGTAGTCCCATTCTTACACGACGTGAGAGCTTTCCTACAAATTTGTGAGTCTCACGCCTTTTCCATAATCGATGATCGCAACGATTCACCTCCGCGAAGGATGGACCTTCGCCGATCCCCCCATCCCCCGGCCGGCCGCCGACCGGCGCCGGCCGGGGTGCTCCAAAAGGAGGCGTATGCAGGAATCTCAACACGAAGCCCAGACGCTCGCTTCCCTGAGAGATTTTTTCATCGCTCAGGACGGAGCCGAACTGGAGGCCGCCGTCGGGAGGCTCCCCGAGGATCTCAAGTCCGCCGTTCCAGCCGTGCCGGACTGGGATGCCGCCGAGTTCGACTTCAACCGCTTCTTCGTCGGCCCCCGTATCCTGGCCGCCCCCCCGTATGCTTCCGTCTATCTGTCCCCCGAGCCGCAGGTCATGGGCGAGGCGGCCCTTGAGGCCCGGAGGATCTACGCGGCCCTGGGCCTGCAATCCCCGTTCGACGCCCGGCTCCCGGACGACCATCTGAGTCTCGAACTCGACGCGTTGCGCATCATGCAGGGGGGGCTGTCCCACACGCCGTCGGAGCCGCTGAAGGAGTTGCGGGACTGTTTCGTTCACGAACACCTGAACGTCTGGGTTCCGCTTTTCGCCAGGCGGGTCAGGATGGTCGCGCCCGAGCATACGATCATCCGCTTCATGGCGGACGCCGTGGAGCGGTGCGTGGAGTCGGTCGCCGAGTCGAAGGGCAGGTTCTAGCCGTTTCTCTACCCGGAGGAAGGAAAGATGGAGAAGGAGAGAAAATCGATGAACAGCTCGTTGCTCAGTGAGATGTCAAGGCGGAGCTTCGTGAAGCTGCTGACGGCCGGCGGAGCGGCGGCGATGCTGCACGGAGGCCTGCTTACGCCGAAGGCCTTCGCCGGACCGGCGAAGACGGCGGGCGGCTGCAAGGCCTTCCACAGCGCCTGTCAGCGGAACTGCTACGACACGTGCGCCATGCTGTCGTATGTCGACGACGGCGTGTTGAAGTACGTCGAGGGCGACAAGCAGTCGACGTTCACGAACGGCGGCCTCTGCGTCAAGGGCTACAGCTATCCGAGGAGGGTCTACAGCCCGGACCGCATCAAGTACCCGATGAAGCAGATCGGGCGCGGCACCGGCAACTGGAAGCGCATTTCCTGGGAAGAGGCGATCGACAGCATCTGCGACAAGATCCTGAGCATCAAGAAAGAGGATGGTCATCTTCTCGGACTCGCGTTGGACAAAAATTCCGGCAGCGAGGGCATCACCAACTGCGCCGTCATCCAGGGGTTGTTCACCGGCCTGGGCTACACGACCCGCTTTGAAGGGAGCAACTGCTGGCCCGCCGGTTACGACGCGCAGTACTTCGACTTCGGCGACATGGTCTGCAACGACCCCGAGGATCTGGCCAACGCCGGATACATCATCCTCTGGGGCGTGAATCCGGCCTGGACCTCCATTCACACCATGAAGTTCATCTACGCCGCGAAGGAACGCGGGGCGAAGGTGGTCTGCATCGATCCCGTGCTGACCCAGACGGCGGCGAAGTGCGACGAATACCTCGCCCCGAAGATGGGCACGGACGGCGCCCTGGCCCTCGGCATGGCCCGCCATATCCTGGACCTGGGCCTCGCGGACCGGGGTTGGGTCGCGGACAATGCCCTGGGATTCCCGGAGTTCGAACAGTACCTCCGGGAGAAGGTGACGGTGCAGTGGGCCGCCGAGGAGACCGGCATCCCCGCCGAGACCATCGCCCGCATCGCGGAGGAGTTCGCGAAAGCCAAGCCCGCGACGGCCTGGATCGGCTACGGTTTGCAGCGGCACACCAACGGCGGCCGCGCGGTCCGTTCCATCGACGCCCTGGTCGCGATGACGGGCAACGTCGGCAAGAAGGGCGGCGGCGCGCGCTATGGCCAGGAATTCACCTGGGACTTCGAGTACTGGCCGAAGAGCAAGATGAGCCCCCCGGCCGGCTCCATCGGATTCGTCAATCCCGCGAAGCAGAAGCCCGGTGAGCCGACGGTGTATTCCAACCGTTCGCTCAACCGCAATCAGGCCGCCAGGGAGATGCGGAAGGCGGATCCGAAGATCCGCATGTTGTGGGTGTCCTGCAGCAATCCGATGAGCCAGTATCCCAACCGCAACGAAATGGAGAAGATGTACCGCGGGCTCGACATGCTCGTCGTCGTCGACCAGTTCTTCACCCAGACCGCCGAACTGGCGGACATCGTCCTGCCGACCACGACGCAGTTCGAGGAGTGGCAGGTCAACGTGTCGTACTGGCACTACTGGCTGGCGATCAACGAGCAGTGCATCGAGCCGTTGTTCGAGGCGAAGCCGAACACCGTCATCTCCGCGCTCGTCTCCAAGAGGATGAACGAGCTGAGCCCCGGATCGTGCACCTATCAGCAGGATCTCACGCCGAAAGAGTGCATGATCCGCAACTTCAACGACACGATCCACAAGCTGAACGGGATCTCCTCCTGGGAGGATCTCCTGAAGGGCCCCGTGAAGGCGAAGCGCAATCCCGTCTCCTGGGCGGAGGGCAAGTTCAAGACTCCCTCCGGGAAATACGAGTTCCTGTCGGCGAAGGCCGCTGAATACGGCCACCCCGCGTTGCCCGAGTATCATTCGCGCCGTCCGAATCACGACAAGTTCGTCATCCTTACGCCGCATACGAAGTTCGGTCTCCATTCGCAGTTCATCAATCTCGACTGGATGCGGGACTTCAATCCCGAGCCGTGCGTCTACATCAACCCGAATTCCGCGCGGAGCAAGAACATCGTGAGCGGCGACATGGTCCGCGTCTACAACAAGTTCGGCGAGGTCGCGGTGAAGGCCCAGGTCACCGACAACGTGCCTGAAGACACGCTGCTCATGTATGAAGCCTGGTTCAAGAACGACAAGTTCAATGTCCAGAACGTCCTGGATGACGCCGTCGCGGACATGGGCGCCTATCAGTTCGGCGGTCATCGCGGTCCGGCGATCCAGGAACAGTTCGCGAACGTGGAAAAAATGTAGCGGGGTGAATGATGAGCAAGCAGCTTGCTTTTTACGTAGACTCGCAGAAGTGCATCGGATGCTTCTCGTGCGCCATGGCATGCAAGAACATGTATCATCCCGAGCCGGGAGTGAAATGGCGTCAGGTCTATCCTCTTTCGGAAGACATCTATCCGCATCACGAACGCGCTTTTTATTCCCTCGCCTGCAACCACTGCGAGCATCCGACCTGCCTGGAGTGCTGTCCCGTCGGCGCCTACACGAAGAGGGAGGACGGCATCGTCGTCCATGACCAGGACAAGTGCATCGGGTGCGGCAACTGTGTGCGGTCCTGCCCGTACGGCGCGCCGCAGTACAACCCGAAGCTGAAGAAGGCCGAAAAGTGCAGCATGTGTTGGGAACGCATCGACGCCAAGCTTGAGCCCGCCTGCGTGCAGGCCTGCCCGGTCAAGGCGCTGCGGATCATCGACCTGTCCGAGTTCGATGACGCCGAGGCGTTGCATTATCCCCCCGGATTCCCGCGTTTCGAGAGTCTCAACCCGTCCGTCCGCTTCAAACTGCCCCGGCATCCCCATGTCGTCAGGAGGAATGGCTGATGAACGACGCGAACTACTCCCTCGTGCTGTTTACCGTGCTCGCCCAGGGCTCCGTCGGGATGATCGTGACGAGCTACCTGTGCTTCCGGCTGGCGGGGCGGGGTGAAATGCCGCACGTCCGGCGCGAATGGATCATGGCCGGAGTGCTGCTTCTGGCGGGCCTGACCGCTTCGTTGTTTCACATCGGGCATCCCTTCGGCGCGGCGGCGGCGCTCACCCACGGGGCGACGTCCTGGCTGAGCCGTGAGGTGATCGCCGTCTGCCTGTTCGGCGCGCTGACGGCGTACACGATCGTCGCGATGCGCAAGAGCCTGCCCGCGTCCTTGATGCTCGGCACGGCGATCCTCGGCGTCGTGTCCCTCGTCGTGTCCGGGGCCGCGTACGCGCCCCCGAGCCTCCCCGCGCTCAACAACGCCTCGCCGATCGCCTTGTTCCTCCTGACGGCGGCGAGCATCGGCCTGGCCTCGAAGAGCTTCTTCGGCCCGAAGGACGATGACGGCTTCGTGGCCCAGTGGCTGATCTTCGTGCTCATCGCGTCGATCGCCGTCAGGATCATCCTGCCGAGCGTCTGGTCCTCCGGCGGCGCGGTGATGATGAAGACGGGGCAGGCCTGGTTCGCCTCGCCCGTGTTCTGGCTGCACATCGTCCTGCTCGCCGCGCCGATTCCCTTCCTGCAGAAGAGCAAGGCGTTGAAGCCGTGGATGTTCGTGGCCGTTCTCGCCGCCGAGTTGCTCGGCCGCCTGACGTTCTTCGTCGGCACGGCCGCGACCTACCAGAACATCGGACATCTGTTTTAACTGACCGGCCGCCGCGATTCAGCGGACGAATCGCGGCGGCCGCAATCGAGGTCGAAATGGATATCGGGAATTACAGCTTCAGCGAATTCAAGAATCTCGCGGCGGCCTTCCACAGTTACCCCGCGCCCGGTCTTCTGCTGGGCGGGTACATGGTTGAGCGGGCGAGGAGGGAGCTTCCGGACGGAATACTGTTCGAGGCCATCGTCGAAACCCCGAAGTGCCTGCCCGACGCGGTCCAGCTCCTCACGCCGTGCAGCATCGGCAACGGCTGGATGAAGATCGTCAACTATGGACGCTATGCCCTGGCCCTGTACGACAAGTACGACGGCTCGGGCGTCCGCGTCTTCGTCGATTCCGAAAAAATCAAAAAGTGGCCCGAGCTGTCAGGCTGGTTCTACAAACTGAAGCCCAAGAAGGAACAGGATTCGGATCGCCTGCTGCGGGAGATCGAAGCCGCCGGCGACACGATCTGCGGCATCGAAACGATCCGCGTCGCGCGGAAGTTCCTCGGCAAGCCGCCGTCGAGCAGGATTTCCGATTGTCCCATCTGCGGCGAGGCGTTTCCCGTCAATGACGGCTCCGTCTGCCGGGGCTGTCAGGAGAAGGCCATATACGACACGAGGGACGACGATTGCGCGCGCGAGAACCCCTCGCTGCGCTCCATGCCAGTGGCCGCCGCGGTCGGGAAGACGGCGCTGCACGACATGACGCAGATCGTCCCGGGGAAGATGAAGGGCGCGGCCTTCAAGGCCGGGCAGGTCATCAGCGCGGGCGACGTGTGCCGTCTGCAGCAGATGGGCAAGAACAACGTGTTCGTCGAGGACGCCGCCGGTGTCGGCTCCGAGTGGGTCCATGAAAATGACGCCGCGCGGGAATTCGCGCGGAGGATGGCGGGCCGGAACGTCGAGTTCGGCGAAGCCGACGAGGGGAAGGTCGTCTTCAAGGCGAAGATCGACGGCCTGCTGACCCTGGACCGCGACAAGCTGAAGGCCTTCAACCTCGTTCCCGGCGTGATGTGCGCCTCGCGCCACGGCGACGCCATGGTCGAGCAGGCCAAGCCCATCGCGGGGTGCCGCGCGATTCCGCTGTATCTTTCACGCGCGGACTTCTCGAAGGCGCAGCATGTCCTTGGCACGGAGCCCGTTTTCAACGTCGTCCCGCTCCGCAAGGCCAAGGTCGGAATCATCGTCACCGGCACGGAAGTCTTCACCGGCCTGATCGAGGACAAGTTCATCCCGGTGGTCAGGGCCAAGGTGGAAAAGCTCGGCTGCACCGTCGTGGGCGGCGAAATCCAGCCTGACGACAGGCAGCGCATCGCGGACAGCGCCGCGCGGATGATCGGCGACGGCGCCGACATCATCATCACGACCGCCGGCCTTTCCGTCGATCCCGACGACGTGACGCGGGCCGCGCTGCACGACGTGGGCATGAGCGAGGCCTTGTACGGCATGCCCGCGCTTCCTGGAGCCATGAGTCTGGTGGGGAAGATCGGGAGCGTGGACATCATCGGAGTTCCCGCCTGCGCGATCTTCTTCAAGGCGACCGGCTTCGACCTCATTCTGCCGCGCGTCGTCGCCGGACTGCCCATCACGCGGAACGACCTCGCCGACTATGCGGAGGGAGGATTTTGTCTGGGATGCAAGTCCTGCACATTCCCCAAGTGCCCGTTCGGCAAGTAAGCAAAACACGTTGAGGAGGATGACATGGATAGCGGAAAAGAAACCATGCGGACGGACGAGAAGAGAAGATCGCTGTTGAAATGGGCCGCGGCGATTGGTTGCGTGAGCGCGCTCCCCGGGACCGGTCTGCTCGCGGGCGGGAAGCAGGCGGCCGCCTCCAGCGCGAAGCCGGGCGAGAAAGTCGTCTGGACCTCCTGCAACGTCAACTGCGGGAGCCGTTGCGTCCTGCGAGCGCACGTCTCCGACGGGATCATCACGCGCATCGAGACCGACGACCTCGGCGACGATCAGTACGGCGACCATCAGGTGCGCGCCTGCCTGCGCGGCCGTTCGATGCGGCAGCGGGTCTATGCCAAGGAACGGCTGAAATATCCCATGCGCCGGGTCGGCAGGCGCGGGGAAGGGAAGTTCGAGCGCATCAGCTGGGACGAGGCCCTGGACGAGATCGCGGCCAGACTGAAGAAGACCATCGCCAAGTGGGGCAACGAAGCCGTCTATCTGAATTACGGCACGGGAAACCTCGGCGCCGTCATGTCCAAGTCCTGGCCCACCGGCTCCACCCCGGTCGCCCGCCTCATGAACTGCCTCGGCGGCTACCTGAACCAGTACGGCACATACAGCGACGCCATGATCGACATGGCCCTGCCGTACACCTTCGGCGACGGCTGGGTCGAGGGCAACGCCTTCTCGGACATCGCCTACAGCAAGCTGGTCGTGTTCTTCGGCAACAACCCCGGCGCGACGCGGATGAGCGGCGGCGGTGTGCTGCACGACATCCTGACCGCGCGGAAGAAGGGCGACACGAAGATCATCGTCGTCGACCCCCGCTATACGGACACGGCGGCCGCCATGGCGGACGAATGGATCCCCATCCGCCCCGGGACCGACGCCGCCCTCGTCTGCGGCCTGGCCCACGTCATGATCACGGAAGGCCTTGAGGACAAGGACTTCATCAGGAAATACACGGTGGGGTTCGACGAGGACTCCATGCCCGAGGGCGTGCCCGCCGGGAACTCCTACAAGTCCTATATCCTGGGCCTGGGCGAGGACAAAACTCCCAAGACGCCCGAATGGGCGGCGTCCATCACCGGCATTCCCGCCCGGCGCATCGTGCAGCTCGCCCGCGAGATCGCGGGCGCGAAGCCGTGCTACATCGCGCAGGGCTGGTCCGTGCAGCGCCAGGCCAACGGGGAGCAGAATTGCCGCGCCGTGTGCATGCTGCCCATTCTGACCGGCAACGTCGGGGTGCGCGGCGGCAATACGGGCGCGCGGGAAGACGGCTACTGGCTGCCGTTCAAGCGCTTCCCTGTTTTGAAGAATCCGGTGTCCACCTCGATCTCCTGCTTCCTGTGGACCGACGCCATCGTGCGCGGCCCGGAGATGACCGCCAAGCGGGACGGCGTACGGGGGCGGGACCGGTTGCAGGTTCCGATCAAGTTCATCTGGAACTACGCCGGGAACTGTCTGGTCAACCAGCACGCGGACTCGGGGGAGACCTCACGGATACTGGCCGACGACACCAAGTGCGAAACGATCGTCGTCATCGACAACTTCATGACCCCGAGCGCGAAGTTCGCGGATATTCTCCTCCCCGCCGTGACCAACCTGGAGGAGGACGACTTCGCGCAGCACGGCTTCGTTTCCGAGATGGGCTACGTGATCTTCGCCCAGAAGGTCATCGAGCCGCTGTTCGAGTCGCGGTCCGTGTACGACATGTGCGCCGACATCGCGAAGCGCTTCGGCGTGGAGCGGCAGTACACCGAGGGACGGACGCGCCGGGAGTGGATGCAGTATCTTCTCGACCAGTCCCGCATCAAGCTGCCGGAATTGCCGGAGAAGCTGGACGACGCCTTCGCCATGGGGATCTTCAAGAAGCGGATAACGGACCTTCCGGGCATCCCCTACAAGGATTTCCGCGACGATCCGGTCAAGAATCCCGTCAAGACGCCATCCGGAAAGCTGGAAATCTTCTCCAAGCGCCTCTGGGAGATCGGCAGGGAATGGGATCTCCCGCAGGGGGACCGGATTTCCGGCCTGCCCGAATACAACGCCACCTGGGAAGGCGTGGCCGACCCGTTGCGGGCGAAGTACCCCTTGCAGCTCATCGGGCATCATTACAAGCAGCGGACGCACTCCACCTACGGCAACGTCGACTGGCTGAAGAAGGTCGCTCCACAGGAACTCTGGATCAATCCGATCGACGCCGAGGCCCGCGGCATCGCGCACGGGGACGAGGTCAAGGTCTCCAACGACCGTGGGGTCGTGTTCACCACGGCGAAGGTGACGCCCAGGATCATGCCCGGCGTCCTGTCTCTTCCCGAGGGCGCGTGGTTCACGCCGGATTCGGGGGGCAACGACCATGGCGGATGCGTCAACGTCCTCACGTCATTGCGTCCTTCCCCTCTGGCGAAGGGCAATGCCCAGCATACCAATCTTGTGGAAGTCAAAAAGGCTTAGTGGGGATATGCCATGAAGAAGCCGTCGTTTCACGTCGACATGAACAAGTGCACCGGGTGCAAGACATGCATGA
The DNA here is from genome assembly GCF_023660105.1 of Desulfovibrio aminophilus. Lineage (NCBI taxonomy): Bacteria > Pseudomonadati > Thermodesulfobacteriota > Desulfovibrionia > Desulfovibrionales > Desulfovibrionaceae > Desulfovibrio > Desulfovibrio aminophilus. Next base: position 27,238 of record NZ_JAMHGA010000018.1, read on the forward strand.
TCGCCTGCATGGACAAGAACAACACGAACGAAAACATACTCTTCAGGCGGGTCATAGAATATTCAGGAGGGAGCTGGGTCCGCAATGCCGACGGCACGTATGAGCAGAACATCTTCTCGTATTATGTGTCGATGGCCTGCAACCATTGCGAGGACCCGATCTGCGTGAAGTCCTGCCCGACGACCGCCATGCACAAGGACGAGAACGGCATCGTGAGTGTCGACCACGACAAGTGCGTCGGATGCAGGTATTGCGAGCTGGTCTGCCCCTATTCCGCGCCGCAGATCGACGCCCGCCTGGGAAAGATGACGAAGTGCGACTTCTGCCGCGATTATCTTGAGCAGGGACGCCCCCCGGCCTGCGTCGCCGCCTGTCCGACCCGCGCGCTCACCTTCGGCGACTATGAGACGCTCCAGAAGCGGTACGGAGAAGCGCAGACGTTCGCGCCGCTTCCCGATCCGGCGATCACGAAGCCCCGTTTGTTCCTCACCGCGAACAAGAACGCGCGGCAGCTCGGGGCGAGCAACGGAAAGATTCAAAACCCCGAAGAGGTGTAGTCATGCTCACAGCAGAATGGAGTCTGGTCTTCTTCACCGTCATCGTGCAGGTGGCCGCCGGAATGCTGCTCGCCGCCGAAACCGCGAAAACGACCGTGCGTCTCGAGACGGGCGGCCTGCTGCGGCTTCAGGCTCCGATCGCGTGCGGCCTGGTCGCGCTCGGGTTCATCTTCTCCGGCGCGCACCTCGGGTCGCCGATGAACAGCCTGTTCACGCTCTCCAACGTGCCGCATTCGCCCTTGAGCAGGGAGATCGTGGCCGTCGGGCTCCTGCTGGCCGCCGCGATCGCCCTGTCGTACCTGCGTCTGAAAAAGGGCAATGAGGCGAAGGTGCTGGGCATCTTGGCCGCGATCCTCGGCATCGTCGCCGTGTTGTCCATGACCCGGGTCTACATGGTGTCCACCGTGCCCGTGTGGAACAACTCCGCCACCTGGCTCGGCTTTCTCGGGACGATGCTGCTTGTCGGGCCGATGATCGCCGGAACCGTGTTCCTCTACCAGGCGAAGGGAGCTTCGGACGTCGATGCGCGGCCGATGTTCAAGGTCTTCGCCGGCGTCTTCGCCGTCGGGTTCGCCTTGAAACTCATCGGCATTCCGATGTCGGCGGCCGCATTCTCCTCGCTGTCGCAACTCGGCCTGTCTTCCTATTCGCCGATCGTCGACACGGGAACGGCCCTGTTCATCACGAGGCTGCTTCTGCTGATCGTCGGCGTGGGCATGTTCTGCAAGGTCGTTCTCGGCGTCCAGGAGGATGGGCGGACGCCGCGCATGAATCTGTGCGCGTGCGCCGCGCTCGTGGTCGTCATGGGCGAACTGCTGGACCGCGCGATGTTCTTCGGGGCGTATGCCAGGATAGGCCTGTAGGAATGATAATGGGCGGCCCGGCGATCGCGCCGGGCCGCCCTGAAGAAGAATCATGAACGACGACATCCGCTTTTCACGACTCGCCGTCGCGTTCTCCTTCCTCGGGAACGTCTATGCGTCCCCCCCGCGAGCGGAATTGCTGCGCGCATTGCGGGATGACCGCCTGTTCGACGACTGGGTTTTGCCGATTCAGACGGACGGGGGGCGGAACGGACTCGCGATGCTGCGGGAGTTCGCGGCCGGATACGATGCTTCCGGGCTCCTCGCCGTGCGGCGCGATTTCGACGGCCTCTTCGTCTGTTCCGATCGCCCGGTGCCGATTTGGGAATCGGTCTGGGTGAACGGCGACGGATTGTTGTTTCAGAAGACATGCCTTGATGTGTCGAGCCGCTACGAGGCGAATGGATTCACTTTTCCCAGGATATGCAACGAGCCTGCCGACCATTTCGGTTTCGAGCTGCTGTTCGTCTCCCGCTTGTCGAACGACATTCACGCCTGCATGGAAAGGGGCGACGCCGCGAACGCCCGCCGCATCGTCACGGAACTCGGCCGGTTTGTGGACGAACATGTGCTGCAATGGGCCGACGCCTTCCTGTCCGAGGTGCTGAAAAGGACGGAAAGCCGCTACTATGCCGGGTGTTCCCTGCTGTGCTCGGACGCCATCACGACCCTGCGCCGTTTCTTGGGCGAGTGGGAATGAACCGTCATGCCCCGGGTCATCGTCAACGCGGCGCGATGCGTGAATGCAAGAAAAACCGTCTGCTCCCGGTGCGCCGACATCTGCCATTCCCATTCGATCCGCCTGGACGGCGTACCCTCGATCGATCGCTTGTCCTGCAATGACTGCGGCGCATGCGCCGCAGCATGCCCGACGGACGCGCTTGCCGCCTTCGACTCCGGGCGCTTCCTCGGGAGGGTCCGTCGGATGCCGAAAAGCGCGTCGATCGTGCTGGGGTGCAAGATGGTCGCGGGGCCGGGTTCGGATGTCGTCGGCATCGGGCATTGTTTTTCGGCGCTGGGGGCTGATGCCCTGATGGGGCTCGTGGCCCTGGGGTTTGCAAGCGTCGTCTTCGCTCACGGAGATTGCGCGGGCTGCACGGACGGCGACAGGCTGCGCGGCTTCGAGCGCATGCTGGAGGAGACGGCGAACTGGCTGATGGTGTTCGACCTGCGGGACGGCGTGCGTCTTGAACGACGCCGCATCCCCGAGGCCGCCGGGCGCCAGGCCCAGGTTGATCATTCCAGGCGCAATTTCTTGTCCGCGCTTTTCAACGGGAGGAGGGAGCCGGGCGGTTCCATGTCCGAAAAGAGTCCGCTGTCCGCCGACGCCGCGCCCGACAAGCACGCGAATCTCGTGCGGCAGTTGCGCCGCATCCGCCGGAACCATCCGATCGCCCCGGAGCCTGGGCGGCATCCGGTTCAGATCGCGGACACGTGCAATGCCTGTGGCGCGTGCGGCGCGGTGTGCCCGACCGGGGCCCTGCGGTGTTCATCAGGGGAAAATCGTTTCAGGGTGGACCATACGCCGTCGAAATGTCTCCGCTGCACCCTTTGCGTGAACGTATGCGCGAAAAAATGCATCACGTTCAACTGCGACGGATATTCCTTGCCGCTTCTTGACGGAACCGAAGTCGTCGCGGACTTCGCGTGCCTGAAATGCGTCCGGTGCAACTCCGCATCAAAGGAATTGTCGAAGGACGGCCTTTGCGCCATATGCGATAAAAAAAAGCAGATTGGAACCACGAATCCTGTGGCGAAATAACAGTGTGTGCTCGAATGGAACGGGGGGGAGTCATGCGTTTTTCCATCAAAACGAAGATGATCTTTGGTCTTCTGTCAGTCGTCACCGCGATCATGCTTGGCGTCTTCATGGCGTTCAGCATGCGGTACAGCTCCCAGTCGCTGGACGCATACCACAAGTCCGCAGCGGACGAGATGTCCCAAGTCGACTACGCCATGAATCTCTTCATTGAAGAGAGCATGATGAACGCCGACATGGTGGCGAGGCATCCTTTGGTCGACCGTCTTTCTGAAGTAACGACCAGCCATGTGAATCAACTGGAACCGCACAAGTGCCGACTTGCCGACGATGATGCCGTCGGCCGTGAGTTCGTGAAGTATTTCGCGAGCATCAAGGACTCGCATCCGGCGTATGTCTCTGTCTTCATCGGAGCCGTCAACGGGGCCTTCGTGTCCGTGCTGGAAGACAGCGACCTCCCCGCCGGGGGGTACGATCCGCGCAAACGGCCGTGGTATGTGGAGTCCGTGTCGATCCTCGATCGCGGCGTGCTTTCCGACGCCTATATGTCCACCACCGGCGAAGCGGTGACGAGCATCATGCGCACCGTGGTGCGTGGCGGCCAAGTGCGGGGTGTTTTCGGCATCGACATTTCACTCAAGAAACTGACCGACCTGATTGAGTCCGTCCGCCTGGGTGAGACCGGCTATCTTGTCCTGGTCCAGAGGGACGGGGTGATCCTGGCCGATCCGCGTCATCCCGGGCAGAACTTCAAGAAGGTCTCCGAACTGCACGACAGGGCGATGGAAACGCTTTTCAATCTAGGCAGCGGCGGTGGCGACGTGGTGATCGATGGGAAGGAGTATGTCGGGCTGGTCACGACATCCAAGAAGACCGGCTGGAAGATCATCGGGCTCATTGAGAGAGCTTCGATCACGGCGCCGGTCTGGCAGACGCTCAAGGTTCTCGGCGGCGCGACCATTCTGGCCTTGGCTGTGTTGGCGGCGACCCTTTGGCTGCTGGCGAGTCGCGCCATCATTAATCCTCTCCTGCGGGTCGCCGATTTTCTTCGATCCATAGCCGACGGAGCTCATGATCGGCGGCTGACGCATGACCGCCGGGACGAGATCGGCGATATTTATGACGCCCTCAACAATACGGCCCAGATACTCCAGCGCAATATTGAGGAAATCCAGGCGAAGAGCAGGGAGGCCGAAAACAAGGCCGCAGCTGCGGAACAGGCCACCGCGGCGGCCGAGGAAGCGCGGATCGCGGCGGAACGCGCACGGGCCGACGGGATGTTGCATGCGGCTCATCGTCTGGAAGAGGTCGTCGAGCGAATCAGCGAGGCATCCCGGAACATCGCGGGCAAATCCCAGGAAATACAGCGTGGCACGGAAAAACAGCGCGAGCGTATCCAGAGCACCGCGACGGCCATGGAACAGATGAACGCCACGGTGCTCGACGTGGCGAAGAACGCGAGCACCGCCGCCGAGCACGGCAAGTCGGCGAAGGACAAAGCCCAGGTCGGCGCCAAGGTGGTCGAGCATTCCATCGAGGCGCTGAACACGACCCAACGTCGGGCGGAAGAGCTGCAAGCCAACATGTCGCAGCTCGATGACCGGGCCCGGGCTATAGGGAGCGTGATCACGGTCATTGAGGACATCGCGGACCAGACGAACCTGTTGGCTCTGAACGCGGCCATCGAGGCGGCCAGGGCGGGCGAGGCCGGACGGGGCTTCGCCGTGGTGGCCGACGAGGTGCGCAAATTGGCCGAGAAGACCATGACCGCCACCAAGGAAGTCGGCGAATCCATTCAATCCATCCAGAAGGTCGCCGCCGCCAACATCTCCTCCATGCAGGGGGCCCTGGGCGACCTCACCAAGGCCACGGGGTTGGCTCAGGATTCCGGCGGCGCGCTCAAGGAAATCGTGACCAATACCGAGGAGTCGGCCGGGCAGATCCAGAGCATCGCCACCGCCGCCGAGGAGCAGGCGGCCGCCGCCGAAGAGATCGGCAAGTCCATCGAGGACATCAATTCGATCACGCAGACGACGTTCCATAACGTGCAGGAGTCGTTGGGCACCTTGCGCTCTCTCGAACAGCAGGCGACGGAGTTGGCCGAGCTCATCAGCCGACTCAAGGTCGAAGCCCGGCCATAGGCCTTACGGGGCGACTCCCAGCGCCCCTGGTCTGCCGGGCGGCGGCAAGACGTGAGCGGCCGTCGCGCCATGCTCGGGTCGCGACGGCCGCTCCGTCGATTCGCGGCGCGCCATCCTCCGACGGCGTCCTCGTTCGAGCCTGGACGGTGGGAGGTTCGGCGCGGTATATGGGCGGCGACGGGGGCGTTCGGGCCCGGCGGCGAGGAGCTGGAGACGCTCTGGTGAAGGAATTCTCATGAAAACAGCCGATGGCGGGAAAAAAGACGGCAGCGCGCGCATTCTGTTCCAGGTGTGCGCCGTTCTGCTGATCCTCCTTTCCTGTGCCGGGAACGTCCGTGCGCAGCAGGATGCCGAAAAACTCCTGGTCGGCATCTTCGAGGACCAGCCGCAGATATTCCTGGATGAAAAGGGCCGGGAGCAAGGATTGTTCGTCGACGTCCTGGAGGACATCGCCGCGAAGGAGCACATCGACATTCAGTACGTCTACGGCACCTGGATCGATCTGCTCGGCAAGCTCGACCGGGGCGAGATCGACCTGCTTCCGGCCACCTATTATACGGAGGAGCGGGCGCGGAAGTTCCTGTTCACCGCCGACTACCTCCTGATGGACTGGGGGCAGCTTTGGACCGGCGACAGCTCTTCGGTCAATTCCATCTTCGACCTTGAGGGCGGGAGCCTGGGAGTCGTCCGGGGCAACGCGTTCACGCAGCCGTTTCTGGGGCTGCTCGAGAGCTTCAGGATCACCTGCGCCGTCGTCGAGTTCGACGAGCATACGGCATTGTTCTCGGAACTGGAGCGTGGAACGGTCGACGCCGCGATCGTCGGGAGGTACGCCGGGTTTCTGAAGGGCAGGAAGGACAGGTTGAAGGCGATCCCCTTCGTCTTCAATCCCTGCGAGGTCCGTTACGCCGCGCCGAAGGACGGCGGCGAATGGATCATCGGCCTCCTGGATCGCCATATCGCGGCGATGAAGGCCGACAAGAATTCCGTCTATTACGCCTCGTTCAACAAGTGGTTCAACCCGAAGCCGAGCTGGACCCTCCCATCCTGGTTTTGGCCCACGATCGGCGGATGCGCCGCCGCCGCGGCGCTGCTGTTGTCCCTCAGCGTCATCCTGAAACGGCAGGTGACGCTTAGGACGGCCAAGCTCGTGGAGGCCAACGAGGCCCTCACCGCCTCGCGGGACCAGATCCGTCGTCTGATCGTCCATCAGCAGAAGGAGTTGGAGGACGAACGGCGTCGCTTCGCCCATCAGGTTCATGATGACCTGGGGCAGACGCTGACCGCGATCAAGATCAACCTCGTCTTTCTGGGGAAGTTTCTGGAGTCGCCCGGCGAAAAGGCGCGGGAGAAGCTGTCGCTCCTGATCGACCTGATCAACGGCGCGCTGGCCTCCGTTCGGAGCATCGCCAACGACATCAGCCCGAAGCAGTTGGACGATCTCGGCCTGGCCGCGACCATGAAATGGCACGCGATGAATTTCGCGAAGGTCGTCAACATCCCGATCCATTTCACCGGCACGACCGAGCGGTTCAATCTCACGCGCGAACAGCGGATCGCCATCTACCGCATCTTCCAGGAGGCGTTGACGAACGTGGTCCGTCATGCGGCGGCGACGGCCGTCACCGTTCAGGTCGGGCGCGTCGGCCAGTCCATCGAGCTGATTGTCGAAGACGACGGAACCGGGTTCACGGCCGAGGAACTGATCAAGAAAGGCTCGTTCGGCGTCATCGGGATGAAGGAAAAGGCTTACGCGCTCAACGGAGAGCTTGATATCGACTCCATCCGCGGACAGGGGACGCGCGTTCGGCTTCTGGTGCCCATTCATCCAGAGGAGCGGATCGCGTGAAGATTCTCCTCGTCGATGACCACGGAATCGTCCGCTGCGGGATCAGGGAGGTCGCGCAGGAGTACTCCCCGGACCTCGAGTTCGAGGAGGCCTCGACCTCGCAGGAGGCCATGCGCAAGATAGCCGCCGAGGCCTTCGGACTGGTCCTGCTCGACTTGTCCCTCCCGGACGAGTCCGGGTTGGAGACGATGCGGAAGATACGCAACGTGCGCCCGGAGCTGCCTGTACTCGTCCTCAGCATGCACCTGGAAAGCGAGTACGTAGTGGCCGCCTTCAGGGCCGGAGCCAACGGCTATCTGCCGAAAAGCTTCGCGGCCGAGGAACTCGTCGCGGCCATTTCGGACGTGCTGGACGGGAAGCGCTACATCAGCCCGGCGCTGACGGCGGATCTGCTGGACGAGAAGGTCAGCCAGTACGGCAAGGCGGCTGACAGAACCCTGTCGGAACGCGAGAAACAGGTGCTCATCCTGCTGGCCCAGGGCGGGAAGCTGTGCGACGTCGCCGAGTGGATGGGGTTGAACCCCAAGACCGTCGGCACGTATAAGATCCGGGCCATGAAGAAGCTCGGCCTGAAGAACAACGCCCAACTGTTCCAGTACATGGCCAAGTGCGGTTTCCGCCTGTGACCGGCGCCTGCTGGACGCGCGTTTTCATTTGTCCGCCGCCTGCCGCGCGGACCAGCGGCGGGCCAGGATCGCGCCGTTGATGTTCTGGATCAGGCTGAAGAGCGCGCCGGGCAGGGCGGCCAGCACCGTGAAGTGCTTGACCGCCAGGGCCACGGCCAGCCCCGAGTTCTGCATGCCCACCTCGATGGCGATGGTCCGGGCCTCGGTCTCGCCGCGCCGGAACAGCCGCGTCAGGCCGTAGCCCAGGCCGAAGCCCAGGATGTTGTGGGCCGTCACGGCCAGCAGCGCCAGGCCGGGGAAGGCCAGGATGGCCTCGCGGTTGAGGGCCATGACGCAGGCGATGACCAGGGAGATGACCAGGATCGAGACCGAGGGCAGGGCGCGCTGCACCGGGGCCAGGCGGCGGCGCAGGAGGCGGCGCAGGATCAGGCCGTCCATCAGCGGGAAGACCACGATCCAGAACACCGAGCGCATCATGCCGTAGAAGTCGATCTCGATGCGGTGGCCGAGAATCCACTCCACCAGGGCCGGGGTGGCCAGGGGCGCGAGCACGGTGGAGCAGAGCGTCAGGAGCACGGACAGGGCCACGTCGGCCCGGGCCAGGTAGGCGATGACGTTGGAGGCCGTGCCGCCGGGGCACGCGCCCACCAGGACCAGGCCCACCAGCAGTTCGCGGGGCAGGCCCAGGGCCGCGCCCAGGGCCACGGCCGCCAGGGGCATGACCGAGTATTGCAGGCCCAGGCCCAGGAGGATCGAAGGCCAGCGCGCGGCCGCGCCCTTGAAGTCCTCCCAGTCCAGGGTCATGCCCATGCCGAACATGATCAGGCCCAGGGCGGGCGCGATGAAGGCCCCGGCCCAGGAGAACAGCTCCGGCCGGAGCAGGGCCAGGCCCGAGAGCCCGGCGGCGATGAGCGGGAAAAAACGTTCCAGTCCCTGAGGCTTGGCGATCTGCCGCATGGTCCTCCCGTCCCGGCGTGCCGGGCGCGCCCCCTTCCCTATGGGTGGAAGCGTGATCACGTCAAGCCGGTGGCGATTGGGTCTTGACCATCCGCCCCGGGAGGGGCTACAGGTCGATCAAGACCGGAAACCGCAACCAGCGAGCATCCGCATGAACCGCAGCTCCGCCGCCACCGCCGCCCAGGGCTTCCAGGCCCTATCCGCCGCCGTGGTCGTAGTACGCCTCGTAGGCGTCTGCGCGTCGTAGCGGGTCCGGTCGATCTTTTCAGGCAACCAACCCCCCGTCGGCGTGCGTCGGCGGGGGGTTCGCGTTTTCCGCGCCCGTGGAGGACAGGACCAGCGCCGGCGGCGTCAGGGGGCACCCCGAGGAGGAGTGTCCATGCACAGCATGTCCGGAGCGGAACTGGTCATCCGCCTGCTGGAGCGCCAAGGTGTCAGCTGCATCGCCGGGATTCCCGGCGGCGCGAACCTGCCTCTCTACGACGCCCTGTCCAGGAGTCCCGCCATCCGCCACGTCCTGGCCCGCCACGAGCAGGGCGCGGGCTTCATCGCCCAGGGCATGGCCCGGTCCACGGGCCGCCCGGCCGTCTTCTTCGCCACCTCCGGGCCGGGAGCCACCAACACGCTCACGGCCCTGGCCGACGCCAAGCTCGACTCCGTGCCGGTGGTCTGCATCACCGGCCAGGTGCCGAGCGCGCTCATCGGCACGGACGCCTTCCAGGAGGTGGACATCTACGGCATGAGCATCCCGGCCACCAAGCACAACTTTCTGGTGCGCTCGGTGGACGAACTGGCGCGCGTCATCCCGGAGGCCTTCCGCATCGCGGCCTCGGGCCGCCCCGGGCCGGTGCTGGTGGACATCCCCAAGGACGTGCAGGCCGCGACCATCGGCCTCTCCGTCCTGCCCGAGCCCGCCGGGCCGGACCCAGTGGAGCCCCCGGACGCCGAATCCCTGGCCCGGGCCGCGCGCATGATCGACGAGGCCGAGCGGCCCATCCTGCTCCTGGGCGGTGGAGTGGCCGCCTCGGGCGCGTCCCGGGCCGCCTTCCGGCTGGCCGAGCGGGCCGGGCTGCCCACGGCCATGTCCCTGCTCGGCCTCGGGGCCATGCCCGACGACCATCCGCTGCACCTGGGCATGCTCGGCATGCACGGCGCGCGCTGCGTGAACATGCTCCTGGAGGAGTGCGACCTGCTCCTGGTGGCCGGGGCGCGCCTGGACGACCGGGCCACCGGCCGGGTGGAGCGCTTCTGCCCCAAGGCCAAGCTCATCCACGTGGACATCGACCAGAGCGAACTGGACAAGCTCAAACAGGCGCACCTGGGGATCATGGCCGACTCGGGCGTGGCCCTGGAGGCCTTGACGGGCCTCGTGGCCCTTTCCGAGCGGCGGGAGTGGCTGGCCCGCGTGGCCGAGTGCAAGGCCGCCCATCCGTTGCTCCTGCCCGGCTCGGACGACCCCCGCGCGCCCTACGGCCTGGTGCGCCGCACCGGCGAGATCCTGGGCCCCGAGGCCATCGTGACCACGGACGTGGGCCAGCACCAGATGCGCGCGGCCCAGGCCTATCCGGGCCTGCGCCCCCGCCGCTGGCTGACCTCCGGCGGCCTGGGCACCATGGGCTTCGGCCTGCCCGCGGCCATCGGCGCGGCCCTGGCCAATCCCGGCCGCCGGGTGGTCTGCTTCACCGGCGACGGCAGCCTGCTCATGAACATCCAGGAGCTGGCCACGGCGGCCGAGACCGGCGTGGACGTCAAGATCGTCCTGGCCAACAACAACGGCCTGGGCCTCGTGCAACAGCAGCAGGACCTGTTCTACGGCCGCCGCATCTTCGGCTCGGCCTACCGGGGCAGGGTGGACTTCCCGCGCGTGGCCGAGGGCTTCGGCGTCCACGCCGTGGACCTGGGCGGCAGCCGCGAGCCCCTGGCCGACCTGGAGCGGGCGCTCCTGCGCGAGGGGCCCTGCCTGATCCACGTGCCCGTGGCCCCGGAGGAGAACGTCTATCCCATGGTGCCGCCAGGAGCGGCGAACATCGAGATGATCGGAGGGGAAGCCCATGCGCATGCTCACGCCTGAAGACGGAACCCGTCCCGCCCGCGCGCTCGCGGCCCTGCGGCTCACGGTGAACAACCATCCCGGCGTCATGTCGCACATCTGCGGCCTGTTCGCCCGCCGGGCCTTCAACGTGGAGGGCATCCTCTGCACCCCGCTGGGCGGCGGGGCCACCAGCCGGATCTGGCTCCTGGTCCAGGAGGACGAGCGGCTGGAGCAGATGGTCCGCCAGGTGCGCAAGCTCCAGGACGTGCTGGAGGTCCTGCCCTACGCGGCCGACGAGGGGGCCTTCGCCGGCCTGGACGCCTGCGTGGAGGGCTGGGAGCGGGGCCGGACCCTGCTGGCTTGATTTTCGGCGGCGGAAACGAAGAAAGCCCCTCCGGCCTCGGCCGGAGGGGCTTTTTCATGCCGGGGTCCGGGAGCCTAGTTCTCGGAGACGGCCTTGGGGCGGGTGTGGAACTTGACCAGGAACACGCCCAGGGCCAGGACCGCGGCCACGATGCCCAGGACCACGGAGAAGTCGTAGCTCAGGTTGAAGCCGATGGCGGCGTTGGCGATGAAGGCCACCACCACGGCGGTCATGAACACGGCCGGGATGGTGGTGATCCAGTGCAGCTTGCCGCGCTGGGCCAGGTACACCGAGGCGCTCCAGAGCACGAGGGTGGACAGGGCCTGGTTGGAGAAGCCGAAGTAGCGCCAGATGATGTTGAAGTTCTGGGTGGAGATCACGTAGCCGAGCACGAACAGGGGCACGGCGATGAGCAGGCGCTTGGGGGCCTTGCGCTGTTCCATCTTGAGGGTTTCGGCCACGATGAGGCGGGTGCTGCGGAAGGCGGTGTCGCCGCTGGTGATGGGCAGGACGATGACCGCCAGGACGGCCAGGAAGCCGCCCACGGGGCCGAGCAGGGTGTTGGAGACCTCGGCGACCACGGCCGAGGGGCTGCCCGCCGCGATGACCGCGTTGAGGGCCTCGGGGGAGTTGTAGAAGGACAGGCCCAGGGTGCACCAGACCAGGCCGATGATGCCTTCGAGGATCATGGACCCGTAGAACACGAGGCGGCCTTCCTTCTCGGACTTGAGACAGCGGGCCATGAGCGGGGACTGCGTGGAATGGAAGCCGCTCAGCGCGCCGCAGGAGATGGTGATGAACAGCAGGGGCCAGATGGGCTTGTGGCCGGGGTGGGTGTTCGCCGCGAAGTTCAGGTTGGGCAGGATGGTGTGCTCGCTGAACATCAGCGCGCCGAGCAGGGCCAGGGTCATGGTCAGGAGCAGGGCTCCGAAGGCGGGGTAGAAGCGGCCGATGATCTTGTCGATGGGCATGATGGTGGCCAGGAAGTAGTAGCCGAAGATGCAGGCCACCAGCAGGCCGGTGTTCCAGCCGGTGATGCTGTTGAGCAGCTTGGCCGGGCTGAGCACGAAGACCACGCCCACGAGCATGAGCAGGATGAAGGAGAAGACCCGCATGACCTGGCGGGCGCTCATGCCCATGTACTCGCCCACCACCTCGGGGATGCTCGCGCCCTTGTTGCGCAGGGAGAGCATGCCGCTGAAGTAGTCGTGCACCGCTCCGGCGAAGATGCAGCCGAAGACGATCCAGAGCAGGGCGACGGGGCCGTAGAGCGCGCCCAGGATGGGGCCGAAGATGGGTCCGATGCCCGCGATGTTCAGGACCTGGATGAGCACGAGCTTCCAGGTGGGCATGGGCAGATAGTCCACGTCGTCGCGCAGGGCGTAGGCCGGGGTGGTGCGGTTGTCCGGGCCGAAGATCCGGTCCACGAACGCGCCGTATGCGACGTAGCCGACGATGAGCAGCGCGAGGCTCAGCAAAAAGTACAGCATGACTCCCTCCGTTTCCTCCGGGGGTCTCCGACCCCGGATCAAGATGTTCCCTGATCGTCGGCTAGCCGATGGGGAACGCCGGAAGCGAGGGATTCGGTCTGAAAGGGCGTTTTTGGCGTCTGAAACGTCTCGGGCGGGACTCGGGGGGGGGCGCGGAATCAGGTCGTGGCGTCCAGCCTGGGCAGGGCGAAGTCCACCTGGGTGCCCTGGCCCGGGCGGCTCGTCACGCGCATGCGGCACTTCGGCCCGAAGATCTGCTCCAGCCGCTGCACGCAGTTGCGCATGCCGATGCCTTCGCGGTGGGAATCCAGGCCCTTGCGTTGGAGGATGCCCTCGATCTGGGACTGCTCCATGCCCACCCCGTCGTCGCGGATGGAGACGCGCAGCTCGCCGTCCCCGGCGCGCACGTCGAGTTCCACCAGCCCGCCCTCCTCGCGGCCGAGGATGCCGTGGCGCACGCTGTTCTCCACCAGGGGCTGGATGATGAGCGGCGGGATGGGCCAGTCCTCGCAGCCGGTCTCCACGCTGATGCGGGCCCGGACGCGGTCCCCGAAGCGGGCCTGCTCGATGGCCAGGTAGCTGCGCACCTGGCCCAGCTCTTCGGCCAGGGACACGAAGCCCCGGCTGCCTTCCAGGTTGCGGCGCATGTACAGGGAGAGGTCCTGGAGCAGCTCGCGGGCCTTTTCCGGCCGGGTGCGGCAGAGCGAGGAGATGGTGTTCAGGGAGTTGAACAGGAAGTGCGGATTGATCTGGGCTTGGAGGCGGCGGATTTCGGCGTGGGCCAGCATGCGTTCCTTGACCTGGATGTCCTCCAGCTCCAGCTGGGTGGAGAAGAGGTTGGCCAGGCCTCGGGCCAGCTCGAAGAGGAGCACGTCCAGTTCCTTTTCCGCCGTGCCGTAGAATTTCAGGGTTCCGGCGATGGCCCCGTTCTTGAACAGGGGCACCACGATGGCCGAGGTGAACGGGCAGCCGGGATGGTCGCAGCCGATGCCCAGCCTGCCGTGCAGGAACAGGGGCTGGCCCTTGGCCAGGACGCGCTGGGTGGCCCGGGTGTTCACCGGCCTGCCGGGCAGGTGGTGGTCGTGGCCCGCGCCCACGTGGGCCAGGACGTTGCGGGTGTCCGTGAGGGCCACGGCGGCCAGGGCCACGCGTTCGTAGATGATCTTGGCCGTGGCCTGGGCCGACTCCAGGTTCAGCCCCTGGCGCAGGTGGCTCACCGTGGCGTCGGCGATGGCCAGGATCTGCTGGGCCTGGGCCGAGTCGTGCTTGGCCCGGTGGCGGAAGACGAGCTGGATGACCTGGATGAACACGGCCGCGCCCAGGGCGTTCAGCACGATCATGGGCATGGCGATGATCCGCACCAGCTCCGCGGCCTCCTCGTAGGGCCGGGAAAAGGCCAGGACCAGGCCCATGTGCAGACTTTCGCCGGCCACGGCCAGCAGGGCGGCGAGGCGCCAGTCCACGCCGCGCTCCTTGAACGTGTGGGCCAGCAGTCCGGCGGCCGCGCCCTCGATCATGGTCGCCAGGCCGCAGGGGATGGCGCTGAAGCCGCCCCAGTCGATGAGGATGCGGTGGCCTCCGGCGATGAGGCCCGCGCCGACGCCCACCAGCGGGCCGCCGAACAGGCCGCCGGTGATCACGGCCATGGCCCGGAGGTTGGCCACGGAGTGGAAGACGAGGTTGCCGCCGTAGGTGCCCAGGATGCCGAAGGCCCCGAAGAAGAGGATCTGCAAGGCCGTGACCCCGGCGGGGGAGGCCTGGCGGAAGCGCAGGGCCTGAATCGGGGTGAGGGTCAGGAGGAGAAAGGCCCCGGCCACGATGAGGCCGAACCGTTCGCCGAGGGTGATGATCAGCGCGCTGGGCTCCATGCCGTCTCCCGTGCCTCAGTCCAGGCCGAGCCGTTCGCGGAACGACCGCGCCCGGCCCTTGCTCACCGTGATTTCCGTCTGTTTCGCGTCGCGCATGGTCAGGACGTATTTCCCGTTGAACCAGGGGGCGAAGTCGCGGACCTGGGCCAGGTTCACCAGCTCGCCCCGGTTGGCCCGGAAGAAGGGCAGACCCTTGAGCCGTTCCTCGATGCGGTCCAGGGTCGGGCTCCCGTGGACGGGATGGGCGGCGGAGGCGGTGTGGGCCATGACCCGGCGGTCGGAGGAACGGAAGAAGACCACCTCCCCGTGCTTGAGCAGGAGCACCCGGCCGTTGACCTCCACGGAGACGCGGATGAGCTCCGGGCCGATGCCCATGCCCCGCAGGAGGTCCTCCACGCCGGAGCCGGAGCGCCGCCCGCCGCCCCGGGCGAGGATCTCGCGCAGCCGGTCCACGGTCTTGGCCAGCCGTTCGCGGGCCACGGGCTTGAGGATGTAGTCCACGGCGTTTTCCTCGAAGGCCCGGATGGCGTGTTCGTCATAGGCCGTGGCGAAGACGAGCAGCGGCGGCCGGGGCAGGGCGAGGAGCGCCTGGGAGACCTCGAAGCCGTTGGCTCCGGGCATCTGGATGTCGAGAAAGGCCACGTCCGGCTCTTCGCGGGCGATGACCTCGAGGGCCTGCCCGGCGGACGCGGCCGCGCCCACCACCTCGACTCCGGCGAAGGCCGAGAGCAGGTAGCTCAGTTCGTCGATGGCCGGCGGCTCGTCGTCCACCAGCACGCACCGGATGGTTCTCTCCCCAGGCATGGCGACGGAAGCATATCAACATCGCCGCCGGATTGCATCCGCCGGGACGCGCCCCCGCCCGGCGGGGGCGTTTCAGGAGATGGATTTCTCCCGGCAGGTGGCGTCGGTGCAGGGGCCGTGGTCCGGCGCCTGGTCCAGGGGACCCTCGAAGACCTCCTGCCCGCACCAGCAGCAGTAGCGGCGGTAGGGCTTGGCCCTGGAATAGTCGGGCTTGGGGTCCTTGTGCCAGCAATGCCGTCCAGTGGGGGCGTCGGGGCAGTGGTCGTCCATGTTGGAGCCTCCCTTTTTCTCTACCAGCATAGCACGCCGGAACGGCCGTGGACATGATTAACCGCGCGGCGCGGCATTTTCACGATGCATTATAAATGATGAAATCCATCTTTCTTTTTTTGTGGAGGGCGTGTTAGGATGTACGCACCATATTGTGTCGTAACTATGTGGAAAAACAATATCGGAGGCTGGAGATGCGCATGTCGATAAAGGTGAAGCTCATTGCCGGACTTTTGGCCGTGGTCACGGTCATCATGCTCGGCATTTTCGCCGTCGTGGGGCTGAACTTCAGCTCCCAGTCCATCGACGCCTTCACCCGCTCGGCCACGGGCGAGATGTCGCAGGTGGACTACGCCATCAACCTCTTTCTGGACGAGTGCATGATGAACGCCGACATGCTGGCCCGCAGCCCGGTGGCCGCGCGGATCGGCGACATCACCACCAGCCACGTGGGCACCACTGAGAAGCGCAAGGCCCGGGTCGAGACGGGTGACGAGGCGGGCCGTGCCGTGGTGGACTTCTTCCGGGCCATGCAGGACTCCCACACGGCCTACGTGGAGGTCTTCGCGGGCACCGAGAAGGGCGCCTTCGTCTCCGCCCTGGAGGAGAGCGACATGCCCGCGGGCTATGACCCGCGCAAGCGGCCCTGGTACACGGCGGCCCTGCCCATCACGGACCGCTCCTCCCTGTCCAAGGCCTACATGTCCACCACGGGCGAAGCCGTCACCAGCGTCATGCGCACCGTGATCCGCAACGGCGCGACCCTGGGCGTGGTGGGCATGGACATCTCGCTCAAGCGCCTGACCGACCTCATCAAGTCCATCCACCTGGGCCAGACCGGCTACATGGCCCTGGTGCAGGACGACGGCGTGGTCCTGGCCGACCCGCGCCATGAGGACTTCAATTTCAAGAACGTCGCGGAACTCAAGGACAAGTCCTTGGAAACGCTGTTCAAGATAGGCTCGGGCCATGCCGACGTGACGGTGGACGGCAAGGATTACCTCGGGCTGGTGGTGACCTCCAAGAAGACCGGCTGGCGTCTGGTGGGCCTCATTGAACGGTCCGAAATCACGGCCCCGGTGCGCCGGACGCTGACCATGCTCGGCGGAGCCTGCCTGTTCGCCCTGGCCCTGCTGGCGGCGGCCATCTGGATTCTGGCCAACACGACCATCATCCGGCCGCTCATGCGCGTGGCCGACTTCCTGACGGCCATCGCCAAGGGCGTCTACGACCACCGCCTGAGCCACACGCGCACGGACGAGATCGGGCACATCTACGACTCGCTCAACACCACGGCCCAGGTGCTCCAGAACAACATCGAGGAAATCCACGCCAAGAGCCGGGACGCCGAGGACAAGGCCCGGGCCGCCGAGCACGCCACCGCCGCCGCCGAGGAGGCCCGGACCAAGGCCGAGCGCGCCAGGGCCGAGGGCATGCTCCACGCCGCCCAGCGCCTGGAGGAAGTGGTCCGGCGCATCGGCGACGCTTCCGAGCGCATCACCACCAAGTCCCGTGACATCCAGAACGGCACCGAGACCCAGCGCGACCGCATCCAGGCCACGGCCACGGCCATGGAGGAGATGAACGCCACGGTGCTGGAGGTGGCCAAGAACGCCAGCAACGCGGCCGAACAGGGCAAGCTGGCCAAGGACAAGGCCCAGGAGGGCGCGAGCGTGGTCGACAGCTCCATCGACGCCATGAACACCACCCAGCGCCAGGCCGAGGTGCTCCAGTCCAACATGTCCCAGCTGGACGACCGGGCCCGGGCCATCGGCAACGTGATCACCGTGATCGAGGACATCGCGGACCAGACGAACCTCCTGGCGCTCAACGCGGCCATCGAGGCCGCCCGCGCGGGCGAGGCCGGACGCGGCTTCGCGGTGGTCGCCGACGAGGTCCGCAAGCTGGCCGAGAAGACCATGACCGCCACCAAGGAGGTGGGCGAGTCCATCCTCTCGATCCAGAAGGTGGCCGCGGCCAACATCTCCTCCATGCAGGGCGCCCTGGACGACCTGTCCAAGGCCACGGGCCTGGCCCGGGATTCGGGCGTGGCGCTGAAGGAGATCGTGGCCAGCACCGAGGCCTCGGCCGGGCAGATCCAGAGCATCGCCACGGCGGCCGAGGAGCAGGCGGCGGCCTCGGAGGAGATCAACCGCTCCATCGAGGAGATCAACTCCATCGCCCTGGCCACCTCGAACAACGTGGAGGAGTCCCTGGAGAGCCTGGAAGCCCTCGGCCAGCAGGCATCGGCCCTTTCCGGACTGATCCGCCAGCTCAAGAGCGAGGGCGGACAATAGGAGCGGCGGCATGCTTGCCAAGAACGGAACGAGCGCATAAGAAGCCTCGGCAAGACAGGAGGCCGTATGCCCTCGTTCGACATCGTCAGTCAGGTGGACCTGCAGGAAGTGGACAACGCCTGCAACAACGTGCGCAAGGAGCTCGGGACGCGTTTCGACTTCCGCAACGTGCCCACGGAGATCGAGCTGAACAAGAAGGACAAGCGCATCCAGATCACCACGGGCAGCGAGACGCATCTCAAGTCCGTGCGTGAGCTGCTCACGGGCCACTGCGTGCGCCGCAAGGTGGACCCCAAGTGCCTGGAGTTCGGCAAGCACGAGCCCACGTCCCAGGGCCGGGTCAAGGCCGAGGTCAAGGTGCGCGAGGGCATCGCCAAGGAGACGGCCCAGAAGATCGTCAAGGCGATCAAGGGCTCGCCGTTCTCCAAGGTCCAGGCGTCCATCCAGGACGAGCAGGTGCGGGTCGCGGGCAAGAAGCTCGACGACCTGCAGGGCGTGATCCAGCTCGTGCGCGGCATGGATCTGGATGTGCCGGTGCAGTTCGTGAACATGAAGCAGTGACGCGGCCGCGCCGCGACGAAGAAGAAGCGCCCCCGTCCTGCAGGACGGGGGCGCTTCTTTCATGCCCTTGGTTGTGCGTCAGCCCTTGCGCCGCCGCGCGGCCATGACCAGCGCGCCCAGACCCATGATGAAACCCAGGCCGCCAAGAATCTCGGCCGGGCCGGGATCGCCGGTCTCGGCCTCGCCGATCTGCTTGCGCAGGGGGGCCAGCTTGGCCTCCACGATGCGGTTCACGGTCTGCTCCAGGGTGGCGGCGTCGGCCGGAGCCTGGGCGGCCGAGGGCGCGGGGGCCGCCTGCGCCTCGGCGGCCTGGGCCGCGGGTTGCGGGGCCGCGGCAGCGCCGGACTCCAGGTAGTCCTCGGGCTTCATCTCCCACTGGCCCTGGTGGCCTTCCCCGGCCTTGATCACCAGCGTGAGCCCGGGGCGCTTTTCGCGGAACTGGGCCGGGATGGGGAAGGACCATTTCCCGTCGTCGTCAGTGGTTCCGCTGAGCAGAAGCTCGCCGCCGGCCGTGTCGCGCACCTCCACGATCCCCTGGTTCACGGCGCGCTTGCCGCCGAAGCTGCTTTCGGTGTGGATGGAGCCGTTCTCGGCGTAGGCGAAGATGTTCACCTTGTGGGCCAGGGCCGGAAGGGCCGCGAAGAGGACAAGCAGGGCCGCGAGAGCCAGACGGGCCGCGTGACGGTTCATGGGACGCTCCTTGTTACGAATGGACGTTCGCGGAGCGTTTCGTAGCACACTTTTGGACTTGGTGGCAACGTTCCGGTTCAGGCGAAGTCCGCCAGCAGGGCCCCGATGTGCACCCCGGCGACCACGGGATTTTCGTGGAATTGCTGGCGGATGCGCCAGCAGGCCTGGGTCAGTTGGTCCGAGGTGATGCCGGTGCGCAGGGCGGTGTAGGCCTCGATGAAGGCGGCCAGCTTGTCGCACATCTTGAGCAGTTCGCCGTCCTTGGGGTCCAGCTCGTCGCGGTTGCAGTCCCGGCTCAGCTCTCCGCTGCTCACTGCCCGGGCGCGGCCGTTCTCCAGAATTGTGGCGGCGAATTCGGACCCCGCGTCCAGGCCGAGATAGTAGCCCAGGCGCGCGGCCACGTCCGCGAGCCCGTTGTCGCGCAGGGGCTTCATGACCAGACGCTGGAGTTCGCGGTTTTCATAGGCCTTGATGAGGTCCGCGATCTCCGGGGCCGAGAGCTTCACCGGCGAGATGATGTCGCGGGTGAGCAGCTCGGGCAGGTCGTGGAACAGGCCGGAAAAGAAGTTGTTCTGCCGCCGCGCGGGGCAGGCCTCCACCTCCAGGCTGAAGAACCAGGCGAAGGCGGCCACCACGAAGACGTGGCCGAGCACCGAGGTCTCCGGGATGCGCGGGGTTTGGGACCAGCGCTTCTGGAAGCGCAGGTGCCCGCACATGCCCGCGAAGCGGCCGAGCACGCTTTCGTTTCCGGCCAGGAGATCGGTGACGCCGGGCAGATCCTCCAGCCCGTGCAGCCGGTCCACGAAGCTTTTCTCGATATCGGCCATCTCGTCGTCGGCGCGGTTGAGCGTCTTGAGCAGCTTGAATTCGGAGTAGCTGGCGAAGAGGTGCGCGGCCAGGAGGATGCGTCGGACCGGGGTGTCGTCCACCGGGTTCATCAGGTACTCGGTCATGCGCGCCCAGGTCTCCTCGCCCAGGGGCGTGACCCGTGGCCGGAGCTGGTCCAGGACCCAGGAGGTGAGCTTGCGGTAGTCCGCCGGGTTGGTCTTGATCTGGTAGAAGACCGGCGGCTTGATGTCCGTGATGACCAGGCGGTAGAAATAGTCGAAGAGGCCGCCCTCCACGATCTCGTCGCCCAGGCGCAGCCGTTCGTCCGGCGGCAGGTTCCGGGCGCTGAGCATGTACAGGAGCCAGGCGGTGATCATCTTGTGGCCCTGTTTGTCCACCTCCACCAGTTCCATGGGCCGGAGCTTGTCGTTCCAGCGCTTCATGAACGAGCCGGAAAAGACCAGCTCCAGCAGGCTCTTGCGGATGATCGTGTACATGCCCCATCCTCCTCGGACGGTTCTCAGGCCAGGCGCGTGAGCAGCGCCACGGTCTCCACGTGGGCCGTGTGCGGGAACATGTCCACCGGCCGCGCGGCGGCCAGGGAATAGGCCGGGGCCAGCAGGGCCACGTCCCGGGCCAGGGTGGCCGGGTCGCAGGACACCGCCACCACCCGCCGGGGGGCCAGCTCCAGGATGGCCTCGCGAGCCTCGTCGTCCAGCCCGGCGCGCGGCGGGTCGCAGACGAGCACCTCGGGCCGGGGCAGGTCGCGGAACAGGTCGGCGTTCACCCGCCCGGCCGCGAAGCGGCAGTTGTCCAGGCCGTTGAGCTCCGCGTTCTCGCGGGCGTCGGCCACGGCCTCCTCCGAGACCTCGAAGCCGAAGACCCGGGCCGCGCGGCGGGCCAGGGGCAGGCTGATGCCCCCCACGCCGCAGTACAGGTCGTAGACCACTTCCTCGCCGGAAAGCCCGGCCATGTCCAGCACCTCGGCGAAGAGCAGCCCGGCGGCGGCCGTGTTGGTCTGGAAGAAGGCGTTGGCCGAGACGCGGTAGCGCAGCCCGTCCAGTTCCTCGTCCAGGTGGTCCGCGCCCAGGGCCAGGATGCCCTGCTCGCCCACGGCCAGGGCCGCGCGGTTGGAGCTGGTGGAGTGGGCGAAGCCGGTGAGCCCGGGCACGGCCTCCTTGAGGGCCTGTCCCAGGGCGGCGGCGGTGGCGAAGTGGCGGGATTCGGGGCTGGTGATGCAGTGGGCCAGGATCTGGCCCGTGGCGGCGGACTGGCGGATCACGAGATGGCGCCAGAATCCTCGGTGCCGTCCGTTCCAGGCGGACACGCCCGAGGCCCGGCAGAAGTCGCGGGCCGCGTTCACCAGCCGGGCGCTCTCCGGGGACTGGAGACGGCAGCCCGTGAGGTCCACCACCCGGTTGCCCCCGCGCGCCTTGAGTCCCAGCCGCAGGCTCTGGCCCTCGCCCTCGAAGGCGAATTCCATCTTGTTGCGGTAGTGGACGATTTCCGGCGAGGCCAGGATGGGGCGCTGGTCCACGCTCCAGACGCCGCCGATGCGGGCCAGGGCGTCGGCCACGTGCTGGTTCTTCCAGCGCAGCTGCTCGTCGTAGTCCAGGTCCTGCAGGATGCAGCCGCCGCAGGCGCCGAAGTGCGGGCAGAATGGGGCCCGCCAGTGCTCGGACTGGCGCAGGACCTCCACGGCCCGGGCCTCGGCGAAGCGTTTCTTGACGCGGTCCACCTGGGCCAGCACGCGCTGGCCGGGCAGACTTCGCTCCACGAAGACCACCATGCCGTCCACGCGGGCCACGCCCCGGCCGCCCAGGGCCAGGGCCGTGATCTCGCATTCTATTCGGCTGTTTTTCTCGATCATCGGTGCATGCTCCGGTGTGGGCTCAGCGCTCCACGTAGGGGTTGAAGTAGCCGAACCCCAGGTCCGGGCAGGCTTTTCTCAGGCGTTTGCGGAAATTCAGAAAGCCCATGGCCGGGCCCTGGTCAAAGGGCCGGGTGAGGGTGCTGTAGAGGTCCGGGTCCAGGTTCAGGTTGCGCAGCTGGATGAAGTTCACCCCGCGCGAGCGGACCATCTCGGAGAGGGCCTCCAGCTCGGCCTCGCCGTCGGTGAAGCCGGGGAAGAAGAGCAGGTTCAGGGAGACGAACAGGCCCTCGGCGCGGGCCGTGGAGATGCTCTCCAGCACGTCCTCGAAGGCGTAGCCGTGGGGCCGGTAGTAGGCTTCGTAGGGGCCCTTGCGGGCGCTGTTCAGGCTGACCCGGATGGAACTGACCCCGGCCCGGGCCAGGTCCGGGATGGTTTTCGGCAGGCTGGCGTTGGTGTTCACGTTCACCGTGCCTGGGCCGCCCTTGGCCCGGTAGCGGGCCGTGGACTCGGCGATGAGCGCGGCCTCGGTCAGGGGCTCGCCCTCGCAGCCCTGGCCGAAGGAGAGGATCGGCCGTTTTTCGCGCGAGGCGTGGTGGAGCATGATCTCCGAGACCTCTCCGGCCGTGGGGGTGAAGGCGATGCGGCACTGGGTGGCCGGGAAGCCCGAGTCCTCGGGCTGCTGCGAGATGCAGCCCACGCAGCGGGCGTTGCAGGTCCGGGCCGTGGGCAGGGGGGCCTCGTAGCGCCCCAGGGCCAGGTTCTTGGCCGCCGGGCAGCCGTAGGTCAGGGCGCAGTGGGTCAGGTGGCGGACCAGGCGGTTCTCCGGCATGGCCGCCAGCAGGCCGCGCGCGCCGCTCTCGATGCGCTCGCGCGGGATGCCGCGAAAGACCTGGCGCGTGTCCTCGTCCACCCGCTTGGCGCAAACCCAGAAGCGGCCGTCGGCGAAACCCACCGCGCCATAGGCGAAGAGCGGCAGAACCGGGGCCCCGTCATCCTTTTCAAAGGCCGGGTGGGCCGTGAGGGTGTAGGCCGGGGTCACGAAGGCGGCCACGGCCGTCTCCTCCAGCACCTCCACCTGTCCGGTCTCGGGGTTCAGGCCCATGGCCCTGCGGCCGGGCAGGAGGAAGAACTCGCTCTCCTCGGGCAGGGGGATGAACTCGTCCGGCCGGGGCAGGGTGAGCTCGTCCCCGCGCGAGCAGAGCATGAGCAGGTCCGGGTGGTCGTAGATGCTGCCGTCGGGTCCGGCGAAGACGAGGCTGGGAGGGGTTTTCTTGTGCGCGCTCATGGATGTTTCGCGTCCGTGGGCCGGGGGTGCTGGGTGCCTCCGCCCAGGAAGAGGGTGTCGTACTGGACGTTGTCGCCGGGCTTGGCGAAATAGCCGCTGCGGACCGTCTCCGGGGTTCCGGCCCGGAGCAGTTCGCTCACCGTGACGAAATGGTAGCCCCCGGCGGTCAGCATCCGGGTCAGGATGGGCACCACCAGCTGGGTGTTCTTGGGCACGGCGTTGGCGTGCAGGAGGATGATCGAGCCGGGCCGCACGCGCTTCACGGCGTACTCCGCGCTTTTCTGCGGCGATCCCGAGCCGTCGTTCCACTCCCCGAGCACGTCCCACTGGATGATCGGCAGGCCCAGCCCGGCCAGCAGGTCCAGGGTGCGTTCGGCATTGCGGCCGTAGGGCAGGCGGAAGAGTCGAGGCACGGGCGGGACCGCGGCCATCTCGGCCGAGAGGCCCTTGGCCGCTGCCCGGCGGGCCAGCTCGGCGCGCAGAAGTTCGTACTGGGCCTGGGTCCAGAGCACTTGGCGGCGGGCCTCGGCGTCGTCCGCCACGGCCATGTTGGCGTGGGTCCAGGCGTGGTTGCCCACCTCGAACAGGGGGTCGGCCATGAGCTGCAGGGCCTTCTCGGGATGCGAGCGCATCCACTTGCCGCCCGCGAAGAAGGTGGCCGGAATATGCTGGGCGCGGAGATGGTTGACGATTTCGTTCTGATAGCCCGCCACATTGGTGGCCCGTTCGCAGAGGTCGAAGGTCAGGGCCACGAGGCGTTCGCCCTTGGCCGGGTTCACCCGGCGGATGACCTCGCGCAGGTCCGCGGGCACGGGCGGCAGGGTGGTTTCGGGCGTCAGGCGGGCGGGCGGGCTGTTGTCCAGGGGCTGGGCCCAGGGCTTGGTCACCACGCGGTCGGCGGGCGTGCCGGCCAGCTGGGCCTCGGTCCACAGCCCGCGCAGGAGCGTTTCCGAGCCGCTGGAGGCGGCATGGGCGGTGGAGGCCGCCAGCAGGACCAGGACGGCCAGGGCGAGGCGCGTGAGTGTCGGCATGGGCCGGAACATACGGCGAACGCGCGGCCCTGGCAAGGCGGCGGCCCCGGCGTTCAATATGAGAAAGGGAATTTGCGCCCTTCCTTCTCGTAGCTCTTGTTCTTGTCGAAGTTGAAGTTGGGCAGGTCGCGGGGCGGCGCGTTGCGGCGTCGCCGGGCGCGCAGGGAGACGGCGATCACGGCCAGGCCCAGCAGGGCGAGGCCCCCGATCAAGGCGTAGGTCCAGAGGCTCATTGGTCGATCCCGTTGGTGGAAAGGGAAAAGGCCGGCGCCGTTGGCGGCGCCGGCCTTGAAGCATTCTGGTCGAGAACCCGGCTTAACGCTTGGAGTACTGGAAGCGGGCGCGGGCGCTCTTGAGGCCGTACTTCTTGCGTTCCTTCTCGCGGGCGTCGCGGGTCAGGAAGCCGGCCTTCTTGAGGACGCCGCGCAGCTCGGGATCCAGCTCGATGAGGGCGCGGGCGATGCCGTGCCGGACGGCCTGGGCCTGACCGGCCACGCCGCCGCCATTCACATTGATGGCGATGTCGAGCTTGTCCAGGGTGCGGGTGATCTTGAGCGGCTGCTGCACGATCATCTGCAGGGCCTTGCGGGGAAAATACTCCTCGAAGGGCCTGTCGTTGACCATGATCTTGCCCGAGCCCTTGTAGAGGCGGGTGCGGGCCACTGCGTTCTTCCTCTTGCCGGTGCCGTAATTGAAATCGCTCATTCGCTGACTCCCGAAAGGGATTGGTTGATCCTACAGGTCCAGGGGCTTGGGCTGCTGCGAGGCATGCGGATGCTCGGCGCCCGCGTAGACCTTGAGCTTGTTCAGCAGCCGGCGGGCGAGCCGGTTCTTGGGGAGCATGCCCTTCACCGCCGCGCGCAGAACCTCCTCGGGCTTCTTGTCCAGCATCTGGCGCAAGGTGCGCTCCTTGATGCCGCCCGGGTGGTTGGTGTGCTTGTAGTACATTTTCTTATCGAGCTTCTTGCCGGTAACGGCCACCTTCTCCGCGTTGACCACGACGAGGAAGTCGCCGTTGTCCATGTGCGGAGCGAACTCCGGCTTGTGCTTGCCGCGCAGCCGGTGGGCGATCCGGGCGGCCAGGCGGCCGAGGATCTTGTCCGAGGCGTCCACCACGAACCACTCGCGGTTGAGCTCGCTTTCCTTGGGCGTATATGTCTTCATCAACGTGCTCCTTGCTCGAAACTGGGAACCAGGACGTTTACGGATTTTTATCGCATCTGTCAACAGTCCGGAAAATTATTTTCCGCGCGGGGGGATTCCGGTCACTTGGCCACCAGCTCCAGGAGCTTGGCCAGGGCCCGGTCCAGGCCCGAGGGGTCGGCGCCTCCGGCCTGGGCCATGTCCGGCCGCCCGCCGCCCGAGCCGCCCACCTCGGCGGCCACGCCCTTGATGAGCGCCGGGGCCGTGAAGCGGCCGTGCAGGTCCTTGCTCACCGAGAGGATCACCGTGGCCTTGCCGCCCTCGGATTCGGCGGCCAGGCAGACGATCCCCGAGGGCAGCTTGGAGCGCAGGGCGTCCATCTGCTCCCGCAGGGCCTTGACGTTGCCGATCTCGCTCTTGATCGCCAGGACCTTGATCCCGTTCACCTCGCGCACGTCGTCCAGCAGGTCGCGGCCCGCGCCCGAGGCCATCTTGGCCTGCAGGCGCTCCATCTCCTTCTGCGCGTCCTTGACCTGGCCCTGGAGCGCCTTGACCTTCTCGGCCAGCTGCTCGGGCTTGGCCTTGAGCAGGCCGGCGGCCTTCAGGGCCTCCTGTTTGTGGGCCCGGAAGTGGGCCAGGGCGTTCAGGCCCGTGGCCGCCTCGATGCGCCGGATGCCCGCCGCCACGCCGGACTCGGAGAGGATGACGAAGCTTCCGGCCTGGCCCGTGGCGCTCATGTGCGTGCCGCCGCAGAGCTCCATGCTCACGCCCGGCACCTCCACCACGCGCACCTCGTCGCCGTACTTCTCGCCGAACAGGGCGGTGGCGCCCTTGGCCGCGGCGGCCTTCTGGCTCATGACTCGGGTGGACACCGGCCGGTCGTCGAGGATGGCCCGGTTGACGAAGTCCTCCACCGCGGCGGTCTCCTCGGGGGTCATGGCCGCGATGTGGGTGAAGTCGAAGCGCAGCCGGTCCGGGCCCACCAGGGAGCCGGACTGCTTGGCGTGGGGGCCGAGCACCTCGTGCAGGGCGGCGTGCAGCAGGTGGGTGCAGGTGTGGTTGCGGGCCGTGGCCGCGCGGGCCTCGAAGTCCACGGACAGCTTGGCTTCCTGGCCGGGCAGCAGCTCACCCTCGCTGACGAAGACCTTCAGCGCGGTCAGCTCGGGCGACGGCTTCAGGGTGTCCAGCACGTCGGCCGCGCCGGTGAGGGTCAGGGCCGAGCCCGTGTCGCCCATCTGGCCGCCGGACTCGCCGTAGAAGGGCGTGCTCTCGGTGACCAGGAAGCCGCCCTGGCCCTGGATCAGACGCGGGACGTTCCGGCCCTCGGCGTCCAGCACGGCCACGACCGGGCTCTCGGCCTCCAGGGTCTCGTAGCCCACGAAGCGGTTCTTGGTCCCGGCCTCCAGCAGGCCCTGGAAGAGCGAGGCCACGTCCTTCTCGCCGGAGCCCTTCCAGGCCTTCTTGGCCCGTTCCTTCTGCTCCTTCATGCAGGCCCGGAATCCGGCCTCGTCCACGGAAAAGCCCTGCTTCTCGGCCACGTCGTTGACGATGTCCAGGGGGAAGCCGTAGGTGTCGTAGAGCCGGAAGGCCAGATCGCCGGAAATGGCCGGGGTGCCCGCCTTGCGCAGGGCGGCCATCTCCTCTTCGAGCAGGGCCAGACCCTTGTCCAGGGTGTGGCTGAAACGCTCTTCCTCCTCGCGCACCACCTTGAGCAGGAAGTCGCGCCCGGCGGTGAGCTCGGGGAAGGCCGCGCCCATCTCGTCGATGACCTTGGCCACGGTTTCGTGCAGGAAGGGGTCCTTCAGGCCGATGAGGCGGCCGAAGCGCGAGGCGCGGCGGATGAGGCGGCGCAGGACGTAGCCCCGGCCCTCGTTGGAGGGCAGGATCTGGTCGGTGATGAGGAAGGCCGTGGCCCGGCTGTGGTCCGCGATGACCTGCAGGGCGGTGTCCGTTTCCTTGTCCCGGTGGTACTCGACCCCGGCGCGCTTGCAGGCGAAGTCGATGATCGGGGTGAACAGGTCGGACTCGTAGTTGGAGCGCACGCCCTGGAGCACGGCGGCGATGCGCTCCAGGCCCATGCCGGTGTCGATGGACGGCCGGGGCAGGGGCACGCGCTTGCCGTCCTCGGTCTGGTCGTACTGCATGAAGACCAGGTTCCAGATCTCCAGGAAGCGGTCGCAGTCGCAGGCGCCGATGCCGCAGTTCGGGCCGCAGGCCATGTCCGCGCCCTGGTCGATGTGGATTTCCGAGCAAGGGCCGCAGGGGCCGGTGTCGCCCATGGACCAGAAGTTGTCCTTTTCGCCCAGGCGGTAGATGCGCGAGGGATCGACCCCGGCCACCTTCTGCCAGAGCTCGAAGGCCTCGTCGTCGTCGCGGTAGATGGTGATGTAGAGGCGGCTCTTGTCCAGGCCGAGGTCCTCGGTGAGCAGGGTCCAGGCGAACTTGATGGCCTCGGCCTTGAAGTAGTCCCCGAAGGAGAAGTTGCCGAGCATCTCGAAGAAGGTGTGGTGGCGCGCGGTGCGGCCCACGTTCTCCAGGTCGTTGTGCTTGCCGCCCACGCGCAGGCACTTCTGGGTCGTGGTGGCCCGGGAATACGGGCGCTTCTCCTGGCCCAGGAAGACCTTCTTGAACTGGACCATGCCCGCGTTGGTGAACAGGAGCGAGGGATCGTCCTTGGGCACCAGCGGGGAGGAGTGCACCACGGTGTGGCCGTGCTTCTCGAAGTACTGCAGGAAACGCTTGCGGATCTCGGCTGCTTTCATGGGGTTGCTCGTTTGGATCGGTGTCTCTCGAAAAAATGGCCCCGGGACGCCCGGGGCCTTGGTTTCGTCAGTGGGACGGGCGGCCTATTCCTCGGGCTCGGCCGGGGCGTCCTCCACGCGGGTCAGCCCCAGGTGCTCCAGGAGCTTGTCCTCGACCTTCTGGCGCAGTTCGGCGTTGTCGGTCAGCAGGGCGCGGACGTTCTCCTTGCCCTGGCCCAGGCGCTCGGCGCCGAAGGCGAACCAGGAGCCGCTCTGCTCGATGATCCCGTGCTCCACGCCCATGTCGATGAGCTCGCCCTCGCGGGACATGCCCGTTCCATAAAGGATGTCCACCAGGGCCTCGCGGAAGGGCGGGGCGACCTTGTTCTTGACCACCTTGATGCGCACCCTCGAACCGTAGGCCTCCTCCTTGTCCTTGAGGCTCTGGATGCGCCGGATGTCCATGCGCACCGAGGCGTAGAACTTGAGGGCGTTGCCGCCGGTGGTGGTCTCGGGGTTGCCGTAGCCGGTCATGCCGATCTTCATGCGGATCTGGTTGATGAAGATGACCGCCGCGCGGGACTTGTGGATGGTGCCGGTGAGCTTGCGCAGGGCGTGAGACATGAGCCGGGCCTGGCCGCCCACCTGCGTGTCGCCCATCTGGCCCTCCAACTCGGCCTGGGGGATGAGCGCGGCCACCGAGTCGATGACCACCACGTCCACCGCGCCGGAGCGCACGAGCAGGTCCGCGATTTCCAGGGCCTGTTCGCCGTAGTCGGGCTGGGAGATGAGCAGTTCGTCGGTCTTGACCCCCAGGCGGCGGGCGTAGCCGATGTCCAGGGCGTGCTCGGCGTCGATGAAGGCCGCCGTGCCGCCGCGCTTCTGGATCTCGGCCACCACGTGCAGGGCCAGGGTGGTCTTGCCCGAGGACTCGGGGCCGTAGATTTCGGAGACCCGGCCCTTGGGGATGCCGCCCACGCCCAGGGCGAGGTCCAGGCCGATGGAGCCGGTGGGGATGACCGGGATGACATGGCTGGCCTCCCCGTCCATGCGCATGATGGACCCCTTGCCGAACTTGCGTTCGATGCTCGTCAGGGCGGTGTTCAGGGCTTCCTTGCGCAGGTCTTCGGGGGCGGCGGTCTTCTTGGCCATGTGCTCCTCCGTCCGGGGTTGAGTGCCGCGAAGAACGCCTGCTTAGCAGATCGGGGGGCGGGCGGCAACCAGTCGGGGAGCCGGGCTCCCGACTCCCCGGCGGGCGTGTTTTCCCTTGTTCAGGAGGCGGCCGCCGGGATACACTGGGACCGGGGGAATTCATCCATGTCCGAGCACCGCCCCGAGGGCGGCCTGGCCGCCGAGAACGCCGCCCTGCGGGAGCGGGTGGCGCGTCTGGAACGCCTTCTGGACGAGGAACGCCGACTGTTCGCGTCAGGCGCTGTGGCGGTTTTCGACTGCCAGCCCGGCGAGGACTGGCGCGTGGAGTCCGTTTTCGGCAACGTGGCGGGAATCTGCGGCCGCGATCCCCGCGAGTTTCTCCTCGGCAGGCCCTTCGCCTCGATGGTCCACCCCGATGACCTGGCCCGGGTGCAAGGCTTTCTCGCGGAGCAGGAGGCCCGGGGCCGGGACGGATTCGTTCAGGAATACCGCATCGTCCATCCCGACGGCGCGGTTCGTTGGGTCGAGGACCGCACCGTCATCGAGCGCGGCGGGGACGGCAACACGGTCCGCTACCGCTG
The DNA here is from genome assembly GCF_023660105.1 of Desulfovibrio aminophilus. Taxonomy (NCBI): domain Bacteria; kingdom Pseudomonadati; phylum Thermodesulfobacteriota; class Desulfovibrionia; order Desulfovibrionales; family Desulfovibrionaceae; genus Desulfovibrio; species Desulfovibrio aminophilus. Next base: position 57,000 of record NZ_JAMHGA010000018.1, read on the forward strand.
CGCGCTCCAGGACATCACCGAGCGCAAGCGTTTCGAACTGGCCGTGCTCGGCTCCCACCGGCTGATGACCACGCTCTTCGACGGCCTGGACCTCTCGCTCTACGTGGCCGACATGGAGACCCACGAGATCCTCTACACCAACGAACACATGCGCCGTCTGTTCGGCAAGCCGCTCACCGGCGGCATCTGCTACAAGGAACTGCAGGACCGCGACAGCCCGTGCCCGTTCTGCACCAACGACATCATCCGCACCCTGGACGGCGGCATCTATCGCTGGGAATTCAGCAACCCCCTGGTGGGACGGCACGCCGTGCTCATGGACCGGGTCATCCGCTGGCCCGACGGCCGGGACGTGCGCCTGGAGATCTGCCTGGACATCACCGAGCGCCGCCAGGCCGAAAACGCGCTCCAGGCCCGCGACGCCGTGCTCCAGGCCGTGAGCATGGCCGCCGAGGTCCTGCTGCGCGGCGTGGACTGGTCCCGGGACATGGATGGGGTCCTGGCGGCCCTGGGGCGGTCGGTGGGCGTCTGCCGGGCCTACATCTTCCGCAACCGCGAGGCCCCGGACGGGACCCTGCTCATGGACCACGCCCACGAGTGGTGCGCCCCGGGCGTGCGGGCGCAGATCGGCAATCCCGACCTGCAGGGCATGCGCTACGTCGATTTCTGCCCCCGTTGGGCCCAGGTCCTGGGCCACGGGACGCCCCTGCACGGCCGGGTGGCGGACTTCCCGGAGAGCGAGCGCCGCATTCTGGATGCCCAGGAGATCAAGTCCCTTCTGGTGGTGCCCATCTTCGTGGCCGGAGCGTGGTGGGGCTTCATCGGCTTCGACGACTGCCAGAGGTCGCGGCTCTGGTCCTCGGCCGAGCTGGACGCCCTGGCCACGGCCGCGGGCATCATCGGCGGGGCCATCCAGCGCCGCCACGGCGAGCGTGCGCTGCGGCGGGCCCTGGACGAGCAGAAGGCCCTCTTCCAGGAGGTGCACCACCGGGTCAAGAACAACCTCCAGGTGGTCTCCAGCCTCCTGGACATGGCCGCCCGGCGGTTGGCTCCCGACCCCGCCGCCGAGGCCCTGGTCGACGTGCGCCAACGGGTCCGGGCCATGGCCCTGATCCACGCCGGGCTCTATGGCGGCCCCAGGCTGGATCGGGTGGACTTCGCGGCCTACGCCGCCGACCTCTACGGCCACGTTTCCAGCCTCTACCCGGACGCGGCCCGGCGGCTTTCGGCGCGTTTCTCCATGCCGCCGCTGGAGCTGCCTCTGGTGAAGGCCGTCCCCTGCGCCCTGATCCTCAACGAGGCCCTGACCAACGTGTTCCGCCACGCCTATCCGGGCGGCCGTTCGGGCGAGGTGCGCGTGGGCTGGGACCGTCCGGCTCCGGGGCGGGTGCGCATGTTCGTGGCCGACGACGGGGTGGGGCTGCCGGAGGGCCGGGAGGGCGAACCGTCCTGCGGCATGGGTTTCAAGCTTTTGCGCGGCCTGGCCGGGCACCAGCTGGACGGCCGCCTGGAATTGCGCGGCGGCGCGGGCCTGGAGGTGACCGTGGAGTTCACCCCGGAACCCGGCCCGGAGGGTCTTGCACCCGGCCCGGTTTGACAGGTGCGGGCGCGGAGGCTAGAGGCGAGGATCAGATTTTTTTAGGCTCCTGGTCCGGCCGGTCGCGGCTGGCCGGGGAGCCGTGGAGGCGAGGCTGCATGAACGGCGCGAGCGGTTTCGGATGGCGGCAAGGGGACTCCGCGTTTCCCGTGGGCCGGGCCGATGCCGGGAACGGGGTGGCGACGGACGGGTGGCATGAACGCACCGTCCTGGTGGTGGACGACGAGGCCCTCATCTGCGCCCAACTGGGCGAGATACTGGAGGCCGCCGGCTACCGGCTGGCCGGGACGGCGGCCTCCGCCGAGCAGGCCGTGGCCCGGGCCAGGGCGCTGGCCCCGGACCTGGTGCTCATGGACATCGTCATGCCCGGCGAGACCGACGGCCTGGACGCCTGCCGGATCATCCAGGAGGAAATGGGCATCCCGGTGATCCTGGTCACGGCCCACGGCTTCGAGGCCAACCAGGACCGGGTGCGCGGCGTCGCGCCCTACGGCTACGTGCTCAAGCCCTATTCCGACGAACAGATCCTGGCCGCCGTGGAGGTGGCCCTGTCGCGGCGGCGCACCGAATGCGCCTCGTCGCGGGCCCTGGGCCTGCGCGTGCGCGAAACCCACCACCGGGCCAAGAACAGCTTCATGCTGGCCCACAGCCTGCTGCGCCTGCGCCAGGAGGAGGCCGGTTCCGAGGAGGCCCGCCGCAGCCTGGGCGAGGCCGCCGGACAGGTCTACTCCCTGGCCAAGATTCACGAACATCTGCACGGCCTGGGCGAGGACGAGAGCGTGGACTGCCGGAGCTACCTGGAAGGACTGGTCGCGGCCCTGCGCAAGGCCTTCGGCCCGGCCGCCCAGCGGGTCCGCGTGGAGCTGGACGCCGCCGACCTGCGCCTGCCCGCGGCCCAGGCCATCCCCTGCGGCCTGGTGCTCAACGAGTTGCTGACCAACGTCTTCAAGCACGCCTTCCCCGGAGGGGGGGGCGGCACCGTCTGGGTCGGCCTGCGCGCGGGCGGGGAGACCATCCGCCTGGAGGTCCGCGACGACGGCGTGGGCTTCGCGCCCGCCGAGCGGGCGCGGCACGAGGGCCTGGGCATGGAGCTCATTTCGGCCCTGGCCGAGCAGCTGGGCGGCTGGTTCCGCCGCACCGAGTCCGAGGGCGGGGCGGCCTGCCTCCTGGAGTTCCCGCGCCAGCCCTGATCCCGGCCGACGGCCCGAACGCGCTTGCCTGTCGGGGATTCCTCGGGTAAGGGCCCCCCATGAACTCCCGAACCGACGTTCTGGTCCTCTTTTCCGGCGGCCTGGACAGCATCCTGGCCTGCAAGGTGCTCCAGGACCAGGGGCTCCGGGTCCTGGGCCTGCACTTCGTCACGCCCTTCTTCGGCAAGCCGCGCAAGCTCCCCCTCTGGCGGGAGACCTACGGCCTGGAGCTGGAGGCCGTGGACGTCTCCGAGGAGTATGCGCGCATGCTGGCCGCCCCGGCCCACGGCTGGGGCAAGGCCCTGAACCCCTGCGTGGACTGCAAGATCCTCATGCTCTCCAGGGCCCGCGAGATGATGGGCGCGTATGGGGCCAAGGCCCTGGCCAGCGGCGAGGTGGTGGGCCAGCGGCCCATGTCCCAGCGCCGCGACGCCCTGAACATCATCAGCCGCGACGCCGGGGTCCGGGGCGTGCTTGTGCGGCCGCTCAGCGCCCTGCTCGTGGAGCCCACGGCCGTGGAGGAGGCGGGTTTCGTCGACCGCTCCCGGCTCCTGGACATCGGCGGCCGCGGCCGCAAGCGCCAGCTGGCCCTGGCCACGGAATACGGCATCGTGGACATCCCCACCCCGGCCGGGGGCTGCTGCCTCACCGAGCCGGAGGCCGCCGCGCGCATCTGCAAGGCCTACGCCCACCGGGCCGCGCCCTCTCCGGCGGACTGCCGCCTGGCCGGGATCGGCCGCCAGTACTGGGCCGGGGATCTCTGGCTCTCCGTGGGCCGCAACGAGTCCGACAACCGCCGCCTGGAGGCCCTGGCCGAGCCCGGGGACATCCTCTTCAAGACCCGGCACTTCCCCGGCCCCCTGGCCCTGGGCCGGGGCGGCTCGGGCGCCTGGGACCCCGAGGCCGTGCGCGACGCGGCCGCCTTCACGGCCTCCTTCTCGCCCAAGGCCGCGCGCGTGGGCGGGCCGGTGGAGGTGGGCCTGACCCGCGACGGCCGCCTGGCCCAGGTCCTGGTCCAGCCGGAGCGGAACACCCCCCTGGGCTGGGCCGAGCCCACCCCGGACTTCCTGCGCGAGTGGAAGGCCGCCCGCGCGGAGCGCTGACCGCTTTCCCTTGCCTCCCCGGCGGAAAGGTCTTATCCTCCCGTTCAGCTCCATTCCCGATGAACGGGAGAAACACGTCCAAGGAGGATCGTGATGGTTCCGTATTCGACCCAGACCGCCCGCGCCCGGACCGAGGTGCTCAGCGCCTTCATGCGCGGAGTGTACGGCTGGATGAGCGCCGGCCTGTTGGTCACGGCCGTGGTCGCCTGGCTCACCGCCACCAGCCCGGCCCTGTTCGGCCTCGTCTTCAACGTGAATCCGGCCACCGGCGCGGCCGGGCCCAGCATGCTCTTCTGGGTCCTGGTCATCGCCCAGCTCGGCCTCGTCTTCGCCCTTTCCGGCGCCGTGCAGCGCATGTCCGGCGGCATGGCCACCGGCCTGTTCCTGGCCTACAGCGCCCTCACCGGCGTGACGCTCTCGTCCATCTTCCTGGTTTACTCCCTGGGCTCCATCGCCAAGACCTTCCTGGTGGCCTCGGGCATGTTCGGGGCCATGAGCGTCTACGGCCTGGTCACCCGTCGCGACCTCACCAGGATGGGCAGCTTCCTGTTCATGGGCCTCATCGGCATCGTCCTGGCCTCCCTGGTGAACATGTTCTTCCGCAGCCCCGCCGCCGACTTCGTCATCTCGGTGCTGGGCGTGATCATCTTCACCGGGCTCACGGCCTACGACACCCAGCGCCTGAAGGACATGGGCGAGGTGGCGGCCTACGGCGACGCCGCGGCCCTGCGCCGGGGCACCATCCTGGGCGCGCTGACGCTCTACCTGGACTTCATCAACCTCTTCCTCATGCTCCTGCGTTTCATGGGTCAGTCCCGCGAGTAGCAGTTCGGGGGGCCCGGCTCCGCCGGGCCCCTTTCCGAGCCCCATGCAGCGGCTCCTCTCCATACAACACTCCCTGCGCCCGGTGCTGACGCCACTGGGAGCGGTCTACGCCGGGCTCATGGCCCTGCGCCGCCGCTGCTACGAGCGCGGCCTGCTGGCCTCCTGGTCCCCGCCCGCGCCCACGGTGGCCGTGGGCAACATCGGCTGGGGCGGCACGGGCAAGACGCCCCTGGCGGGCTGGCTCCTGTCCTGGGCCGAGGAGCGCGGCCTGTCCGCCGCCCTGCTGACCCGGGGCTATCGCGCCCGGCCCAAGTCCCATCCCTATCATGTCCAGCCCGGGGCCCTGGCCGAGGAGGCCGGGGACGAGCCCTTGCTTCTCGCCCGCCAGCATCCCCGCGCGGCCGTGGTGGTGGATCCGCTGCGCTCCCGGGGCGGCCGCTTCGCCTGCGAACGCTTCAACCCCAGCCTGATCGTCCTGGACGACGGCTTCCAGCACTTGGCCGTGGAGCGGGACATGAACCTCGTGCTCCTGCGGGCCGAGGACCTGGCCGACCAATGGGACCGGGTGCTGCCCGCGGGTTCCTGGCGCGAGGGCCGCTCGGCCCTGTCCCGCGCCGACGCCTTTCTGCTCAAGGTCGGGCCCAAGACCTTCCGGGCCCTGGAACCGCTGCTTCGCGAGCGCCTGGAGCCCCTGGGCAAGCCGGTGTTCAGCTTCTCCCTGACGCCCGTCGGCTTGCGGGCCCTGTCCGGCGGCGCGCAGCCGGAGCCCGTGGAGGGCGGCTACCTTCTCGTCTCGGGCGTGGGCAACCCGGCCCAGGTGGAACGCACGGCCGCCGCGCTTCTGGGGAAGCCTCCGGCGCGGCACCTCGTCTTTCCGGATCACCACCTCTTCACCAAGCGGGACGTGACCCGCATCCAGATGGAGGCCGGGAGCCTGGGCTGTTCACGCGTGATCTGCACGCCCAAGGACGCGGTCAAGCTCGGGCCCATGGCCGACGAGACCTTTTCGTCCCTGGACCTGCGGCTGTCCTTCGGGCCGTCGTTGTTCACCCCGGCCCGTTTCGACGAGTGGTTCGGCCGCCGCTGGGAGACCCTGGAGGTGCGCCGGACGGAACGTCTGGCCCGGGCCGCGCAATCCGCCAAGCCCGGACGGCGTGGAGCCGGAGGAGGGGAGCATGGGGCGTAGACGCGGCAAGAAGGTCGAGAAGGAGCGCAGGTCGAACGTGGAGGCCGGGGAACTGCTGGCGCTGTTCCGCGCGAGCAAGAAGCCCTTGTCCGGCCGTGAGATTTTCAAGGCCCTGGGCGTGGACAAGTCCGGCCGGGGCAGCGTGCGCGACGGGCTGGCGGAGCTCCTGGAGTCCGGGACCATCATCCAGATCCGCAACGCCTTCGGCCTGGCCGAGCGCATGCGCCTGGTCACCGGCCGCATGGAGGTCCACCGGGGCGGCATCGGCTTCGTCCTGCCCGACGATCCTCGGCGCAAGGACGTCTTCGTTCCGGCCCACGACATGGCCGGGGCCTGGCACGGCGACCGGGTGGTGGCGGCCATCGTGCGCGAGCGCAAGGACCGCCGGGCCGAGGGCCGGGTGGTGCGCATCCTGGAGCGCGGCCGCAAGACCCTCACGGCCAAGGTGCTCAAGCGCATGGGCCAGGTCTTCCTCTGCCGCCCCACGGACCCGCGCCTGGACTTCGGGGTCATGGCCGCGCCCAAAAACAAGGGACTCAAGCCCGAGCCGGGCCTGATCGTGACCCTGGAGCCCGGCGAGCAGGTGGAGTTCCGCCTCTGGGAGGGCGAAATCCTGGACGTGCTCGGCCCGGAGCATGACGTGGCGGTCCAGGAGGCTCTGGTCAAGACGAACCACTCCATCCCCACGCGCTTTCCGTCCCCGGCCCTGGACCAGGCCGAGTCCCTGCCCGAGGCCCCCGGCCCCGAGGATTTCCGCGACCGCGAGGACCTGCGCGCGCTGCCCTTCGTGACCATCGACGGGGCCACGGCCCGGGACTTCGACGACGCGGTCTACGTGGAGACGCGCGGCCGGGGCTTCCGGCTCTGGGTGGCCATCGCGGACGTGGCCCACTATGTCCGGCCCGGCACGCCCCTGGACCGCGAGGCCGAGGAGCGCGGCAACTCCTACTATTTCCCCCGCTCGGTGGAGCCCATGTTCCCGGAGCGGCTGTCCAACGGCCTGTGCAGCCTGAACCCGGACACGCCCCGGCTGGCCATGGCCGTGCGCCTGGACTGCTCGGCCAAGGGCGTTCCCGGCGACTTCAGCGTTTTTCCGGCGGTGATCGAGAGCCACGGGCGGCTGACCTACGGTCAGGTGAAGCGGGCCCTGTTGGACAAGGATGAGGAGGAGGGCAAGGGACTGGGGCCCCTGCTGCCCATGCTGGAGCGGGCCGAGCGCCTGGCCCGGCTCATGAACGCCCGCCGGAACGAGCGCGGCAGCCTGGACTTCGACCTGCCCGAGCCGGAAATCCTCTTCAACCTCTCGGGCGAGACCGAGGACATCCGGCCCAAGGTCCGCCACTTCGGCCACCAGATCATCGAGGAATTCATGATCGCGGCCAACGAGGCCGTGGCCACCTTCCTCTCCGAGCGCGAGCTGCCCTGCCTCTATCGCGTGCACCCGGAGCCGGACGCGGACAAGCTCAAGAACCTCCTTCAGCTCCTGGCCCGCACGGACGGCGAGAAGGCGGGCAGGCGCGCCCTGCCCAAGGAGATCACGCCCCGCGACCTTCAGGCCCTTCTGGAGGAGGTGGCGGGCACGGAGCGGGAGTTCCTGGTGAACCGGCTCCTGCTGCGCTCCATGATGCAGGCCCGCTACTCCCCGGTGAACGAGGGCCACTTCGGCCTGGCCTCGGAGTGCTACTGCCACTTCACCTCGCCCATCCGGCGCTACGCCGACCTGGTGGTCCATCGGCTGGTCAAGACCGCCCTGCGCGGCGTGGGCCAGACCCGCGACCCCATCCCGGCGCACAAGGCCCTGGCCGCCCTGGGCACGCACCTGAGCCGCCGGGAGCGCACGGCCATGGAGGCCGAGCGCGAGATCCTCAAGCGCGTCACCGTGCTCTTCCTCAAGGACAAGGTGGGCCGGACCTTCTCCGGGGTCATCTCCTCGCTCATGGACTTCGGCTTCTGGGTCGAGCTGGGCGACGTGCTGGCCGAGGGCATGGTCCGCCTCTCCAGCCTGGACGACGACTACTACACCTACATGTCGGACCGGGAGATGATCGTGGGCGGCCGCACCGGGCGGGTTTTCCGCCTGGGCCAGGCCGTGGAGGTGGTCCTGGAGGACGTGAACCTGGAGCGGCTGGAGGTCAACCTGGTCCTGGCCCGGGGGGCCGGACGCGGGAAGACGCCGCGCCGGGGAGGAAAGTGGACCTCGCGGGCCTGATCGCGGCACACGGCTACTGGGCCCTGGCCCTGGGCACGTTCCTGGAGGGCGAAACCATCCTGGTCCTGGCCGGGGTGGCCGCGCACCGGGGCTACCTGGACCTGGGCACGGTCATCCTGGTGGCCTTCGCGGGCAGCCTCCTGGGCGACCAGTTCTTCTTTCTCATGGCCCGGCGGCACGCGGGCTGGCTCCTGCGGCGGCTGGATGCTTGGCGCTCCAAGGTGGACGCCGTGCATCGCCACCTGGAACGGCGCCAACTCCTCATCATGCTCGGCTTCCGCTTCGTCTACGGCATCCGGGTGGTCACGCCCGTGGTCATCGGTCTGAGCCGCATTCCGGCCTGGCGCTTCGCCGTGTGCAACGCGGCGGGCGCGGCGGTCTGGGCCGCGGCCGTGGGCTGGTGCGGCTATCTGCTGGGCAATGCCGTGAACGTGTTCCTGGAGAACGCCCGCGCGGCCGAACTGGCCGCCTTCGGCTTGGCGGCCGTCCTGGGTCTGGGGCTCTGGCTCCGGCGGCGGCTGCGCCGCCGCTAGCAGGCCTTCTTGGCTAGGTCCAGCGGACCCTGGCGCGCCTCGATGAGCTCATAGGCCCGGTTCGTCAGGGTCGTGATGTCCGGCTTGGAGACCTGGTCGTCCGCGCCCACGGACTCGCCCTTGTGGCGCAGCCGGTCGGTGATGAGCGAGGAGAACAGGATCACCGGCAGATCCTTGAGCACCGGGTCGTCCTTGATGCGCTTGGTCAGGTTGTGGCCGTCCATGATCGGCATCTCGATGTCCGAGACCACGATGTCCACGTAGTCGAAGAGAGGGCGGCCGTCCCGGGCGGCCTGTGATTTGTATTGTTCGAGCACTTCCCAGGCCTCCCGGCCGGTGGTGGTCTGGGCCACCTGGAATCCCGCCTTCTCCAGCATGGAGGCGATCATTCGGCGGATGGAGGCCGAGTCGTCGGCGATGAGGGCCTTGAGGCACTCCTTGGGCGGGTGCTCCTTGCGCACCTCCTCGGGATTCAGACGCATGGCCAGGTTCGGGTTCAGATCCCCGAGCACCTTCTCCATGTCCAGGATGAGCAGGATGCGGTCCTCGAAGCGCACCACGCCGGTCACGGAGTCGTTGGAGAAGGCGGTGATGTGCGTGTCCGGCGGCTCCACCTCCTGCCAGCTGATGCGGTGGATGCGGGTCACGCCCGAGACCATGAAGGCCGAGATGGTGCGGTTGAATTCCGAGACGATGACCTTGGCGTCGTCCGAGGCCTTGATCGTCTTCTTCAGCCAGCGCGAGAGGTCCACCAGGGGGATGACCTTGGAGCGCAGGTTGAACGTGCCGAGCACCGCCGGGTTGGAGCGGCCGGGCATCTTGGTCACGGCGGGCATGCGGATGATCTCCAGGACCTTGGCCACGTTCACGCCGTAATAGCCGCGGTAGGGCTCGCCGCCCCCGGCTCCCTCCTCGTCGATGTAGAACTCCACCAGTTCCAGTTCGTTGGTGCCGGATTCCAGGAGAATGTTGGTCTGGGCCATGGCCGGTCGTCCCCCCTCGGCGGCTCCGCCGCATTTTTCTCATGTAATACGCTAGGGAAGATCATCCTGAATGTAAATGGAAAGGGCGGACCGGCACGAAAATAATAAAAGCGGCCAGGATGCTTGACATGGTGTTTAGGTGAAGTTAAGCAAAAGACAACAGGAGGCCACATGGGCCGAGCGGATGGTTTCGAAGCGTTTTTCCAGCGGCTGACCGAGGAGACGGGCATCGCCTCCCAGTCCGACTTGGCCCGGGCCCTTGGCCTGGGGCGGGCCGCCGTGTCCCTGGCCAAGCGCAAGGACCAGGTTCCGCCCCGCTGGGTCCTCGACCTGGCTCAGGCCTACGGGCTGAACCCCGCTTGGCTGGGCGGCGGGCGCGGGATCCCCCGGCTCGGCCCGGCGACGCGCGCGGACGACGGCTTCGAGCGGGTGCCCAAGGTGCGGGCCCGGCTCTGCGCCGGGAGCGGCTCCTTCGAGACCGAGGGCCAAGTGGAGGGATGGTATTCCTTCCGCTCGGACTGGCTGCGCGCCCGGGGCAATCCGGCCGGCATGGTGCTCATGTCCGTTGTGGGCAACAGCATGGAGCCGGAGATCCGCGAAGGCGACACCGTGCTCGTGGACCAGTCCCGTTCGGACGTGCTCGCGGGAGGCATCTACGCCGTGGGCGTCGAGGATACGGTCATGGTCAAACGCATTGAGAAGCTGCCCGGCCAGCTCGTGCTGCGCAGCGACAACCCGGACTACGATCCGATCCTGCTTTCCGGGGACCAGCTCGACAGCGTGCGGGTCATCGGCCGCGTGCTCTGGGTTTCGCGGGAGTATCGCTGAGAGGGATTTTTTTTCTTGAGTATGTCAACTTTATATTGACAGTTTGCGCGGGGTAGTTTAGTCATGAACAACATTTGCGTTGATGGTGGTCGCTCGGGGTATCGCGGTTTCGCCTTTGAGAACTACGAGGCAAGGAGAACGTCCATGCAAAAGAGATTCTGTTCCTGCGGCGCGCCGGTCCTGGTGGAGTACAAGCTCAACAGCGCCCGTCCCTGGGAGACCCGCTTCTGGGGCCAGGGCGGCTCGGAACGGCGCACTCTCGCGGTCTGCCCCTGCTGCGGCCGCAGGCTGGACATCCACTCCCTGCGCTGATCCTCCGTCCGTTTCCGCTCCGTTCTTTCCCATCCTTTCCCGCTCCCTCTCCCGTGGGGCCTGGATCGTCTCTCCGCAGGCACGATCCGGGCCCCATCCCATCCTCGCGACGGGGACCGGCCCCTACACTGAAAACATTTTTCCATGCGTCCGCCGGGCCCCGCGTACCGCCGCTTTTTCCGCTTCACCTCCCGCTGACCGTTGGAGTCAACGGAGAAGCGGCGCAGCCGTTATAATCTCAACGATTCGGCCTTTCCATCTCCAGCGAAATTGGCTATGGACTAAAAAATGTCTAAAGAATGTCCCAAGCCGCGCCGTCATTGCCTTGCGCGGGTTTCGGGCCACAGGGCCGGAGAGAGACGGAAAATAATGAGCAACCCATTGTGATGATTTGGTTATCCGCCATGACGGCGGAGGGGAACGGTTCAGGTCTTTCGGAGGGATGGGCCACGGTGACGCCTGAAGCGGCGGCCGGAACGCGGAAGGACATCGGGTGAAGAAGCGGGACAGACTCGACTCCACGGAAGCCTTGTTGCAGGTCATCCGGGAAGGCGCTTCGCCGCAAGGCGCACCTGATCTCGTGTCCCCGGCCGCTCCCGCCGCCCCGTCGCGCAAGGTGCGCATCCGGCGTTCGCGATTTTCCCTCGGACTGGGCGGACTGCGGCGCGGCGCCGTGCTCGGCGTGGATCTGCGCGAGGACAGCCTGGCCCTGGTCAAGATGTCGCGCGGAGACTCGCCGCGGGTGCTGGACGCCGCGCGCATGCCCTATCCGCCCGGCCTGACCCCGGACTCTCCCGATTTCCCGCAGTTTCTCGGCGGCTGCCTGAGCCGCATGAACGGCGGCCTGGCCCAGGCCGAGATCTGGGCCCTCATCCGCGGCAGCGACTTCGACCTCATCCCCGTGCTCATCCCCAAGGTGCCTCCGCGCCGGGTGGAGGAGAGCGCCTACTGGAAACTGCAGAAGGAACGCAAGTTCTCCGACGAGGACTCGGTGCTCGACCTGCGCGTCCAGGGGCCGGTGAGCGACAAGGGCGTGGACAAGATCGAGGTCCTGGCCTGCCTGGCCCGCCGGGAGGACGTGGATGCGGTCGCGCGGCTCTTCTCCCGCGCCGGAGTGCAGTTGGCCGGAATGACCGCCATCCCCGGGGTGCAGCTCAACGCCCTGCGCCGCTCGACGGACTCCTCGGACGGCATCGCCGCGATCCTGCACATGGACGCTGGTTTTTCCTGCATCACCATCAGCGAGGGCCGCAAGCTCCTCTTCTGCCGGACCATCAAGTCCGGGGCCAACAGCATGGCCGAAGCTCTGATGGAGTCCATGACCGACGCCGTTCAGGTCCAGTCCCTGGACCTGGCCGCGGCCCGCAGGCTGGTGTCGGCCAAGCTTCTCGGGCAGGAGTGCGCCGACGCCTCCTCCGGGACGGACCCCGAGGCGGTCTTCCAGGTCGTGGAGCCCGCCCTGGGCCGCCTGGCGCGCCAGGTGGAGCGCACCCTGGACTATTTCTTCGCCAACTTCGGCCAGCGCGTGGACCGGCTGGTCTTTTCCGGCGAGCTCTTCGCCTGCGCCCAGGTGCGCAACTTCATGGCCGGCCAGCTGGGCCTGCGCGAGGAGACCTTCGACCCCCTGCTTCACCGGGGCGACCTGGCCCGCTGGGGACTGGCGGAGGAGCCGGACCGCCTGGACATGGCCCTGGCCGGGGCCCTGACCATGTCCGACGACGCCTTCACGCTCAACCTGCACCGCAACTACCGGGGCCGCGCCGAGGCGCGTCGCCGCGCCCGGCTCAACGACATGGTGGCCGCCGCCGCGGCCCTGCTCATCGTCCTGGTGGGCGGGCTGTATTTCGTCGAGCAGGCCCAGGTGCGCGGACGGGAGGCCGAGCTTCGGCGCATGGAGCAGACCCTGGCCCGCTTCCAGCCGCCGCTGGAGGCCCCGGCCCTGCTCAAGCTGGCCGGGGAGGTCGGGGTGCTGCGGCGCGACCTCAAGGACGCCGGGGAGCGCCTGGAGACCTTGGCCGTGCTGGCCGAGCTGTCCACCATCCTGCCGCCCAACGTGAAGGTCCTCAACCTGACCCTGGATTTCGGCAAGGCCGCGGCGCTGGCCCCGGCGGGTCAGCCCGCCCAGGGGGCGGCGGCCAAGAGCGCCTCCACCCGGCTCATGGTGGTGGACGCCATGATCCTGGGCGATCCCGGCGAGTTCGACACCACCCTGTCGCGCTTCCTCATCGAACTGGACGCCTCGCCCCTGTTCGGGGCCCCGGTGATCCACTCCAACTCGGTCCAGGACTTCGTTCCCGAGGGCAAGGTCATGCACGTGGTCCTGCACATCGGGCTGGCGTAGGGGGCGGCGGTGGACGTGCGGCTCAAACCCGAGGACACCCGGCTCCTGATCAAGGCGCTCATCGCGCTGGCGCTCACCGGGGTGGTGGCCGCCGTTCTGGTTCTCCCGTCGCGCTCGCGGCTGAAGGCGCTGGACGAGGCGATCGCCGGAGTCCAGGGGAAGATCTCCAGCCAGGAGGCCTTCGCGCCGGTGTTCGCGGACCTGCGCCGGGCCGCCGACCGGGAGGCGGGCGCGAGCTTCGGTTTTCCGGCCCGCGCGCCCCTGGACCGGCAGCATCTCCAGGAACTGCCGGGCATGGTGCAGGACAAGGCGCAGGCCGCCGGTTTGGGCGTGCTGGAGATGAATCTGGATGTGAACTCGGTGCTCATGGACCGTTCCCGGGTCATGCTCCAGGGAGTCTTTTCCGGGCAATTGGCGCAGTTCCGCCTGTTCTATCTGGAGCTGCAGAGCCTGCCGAGCCTCAACCGGGTGGAGCGGGTGGAGATCCGGGCCGTGCCCGAGGGATTGGAATTCTTCGTTCAGATGCGTTTCGCCCTGACGTGAGAAAAGGTGTTGGTGCGTGTTGCAGAAACGGCAGGCCATACTGGTGGGGCTCATGATCCTGGCCTTGTGCTACGCGGCGTTCGACCTGCTTTCCGGCAAGTCCGGGACGCCCGCCCCCGGCCGCCCGGGTGTCGAGGACGCGCGCCAGGAGGCCGCCCGGACCGTACAGGCGGCGCGGCAGATGCTGGAAAAGACGCCCATGAGCGAGGTGGAGCAGTACCGTGTGGACTTGCTGCGCCGGGAGCCGGCGCCGTCTCCGTTCTACGTCTCGGACGGAGAATTCTATTTTCCCGGCTCCTCCGGGGTGGCCGAGGGTGACGGCTTGAGCTACAAGGGGTTCGTGCGCGCGGGCGACCGTCTGCTGGCGGTGATCAGCGGCGTGGAATACGCCGTGGGCGAGGAGATCGAAGGCACGGGATTCGTGTTGTCGAGCATCCAGCCGAGCTACGTCGAGCTCGTGCGCAAGGACGGCAACGGCCGCGTGGGCGCGCGCAAGCTGCCCCTGGTGGAGGACCCCGTCAAAACCGTGGACGTGAAGGTGGGCAGGTAGGGCATGGGCATTTTCATCCGACATCGCGTGTTCCGAGCCGCCGCGCTGCTTCTCTGCCTGATCCCGCTGTCGTGCGCCGAGAAGAAGGCCCCGGAGACCGACCCGGGCATCGACAAGTACAAGGTCATGGCCGAGCAGTCCCAGGGCCATTCCGTGCCCAAGTCCGCGAGCGTGGACCCGGACCGCCGCGAGGTGGTCCACCAGCAGAAGATAGTGGCCCGGCCCACCGAGGAGACCGAGCGCCCCCTGCCGTCGATCAAGGTCTCGCTGCGCATGCACAACGCCGACGTGGTGGCCGTGATCCAGGCCCTGGCCCGGGCCGCGCGCCAGAGCATCGTGGTCAGCCCCAAGGTCGAGGGCGCGGTCAGCGTGAACATCCAGGACATGCCCTGGGACCAGGTCTTCCGGGGCGTGCTGCGCTCCAACAAGCTGGCCTTCGCCTGGGAGGGCGACATCATCCGGGTCATGACCCTGGAGGACATGGAGTCCGACCTCCAGTTCGACGTGCTGCGCAAGAAGCGCCTCACCGAGCGCCTGTCCATGGAGAAGACCTCGCCCCTGACCACCAGCGTGATCAAGGTCAAGTTCGCGGACGTGAAGAGTCTCAAGGAGAGCCTGGAGAAATTCCTGACCAAGGACCCCGAGGGCAAGGTGCTCGGCTCCATCGACGTGGACGCCAACACCAACTCGGTCATCGTCCAGACCATCGCCACGGACCAGGACAAGTTCCTCCGGCTGGTGGAGAACCTGGACCGGCCGCGTTCCCAGATCAAGCTGCGGGCGCACATCGTGGAGACCACCCAGGACACCGCCCGGGCCCTGGGCGTGCAGTGGGGCGGTTCCTATGCCGGCAACGTGAGCAACGGCAACAAGGCCTGGATCGTCCCGGGCGGCTCGAACACCTCGGCCACGGACCCGCAGAAGGGCGGAAGCAAGTACAACCTGGGCACGGGTATGTCCGGCCTGGGCTACGGCCTGGACTTCACGCCGAGCATCTATCCGAAGCAGGGCGGCACCGGCGCCACGGCCCTGGGCCTCATGTTCGGCAAGATCGGCGGCAATATCCTGGAGCTCCAGCTCAAGGCCCTGCAGGACGAGGGCAAGCTGAACATCATCTCCAGCCCATCGATCACCACCCTGGACAACCAGAAGGCCTACACCGAGAGCGGCGAACGCGTGCCCTACCAGACCATCGAGGGCACGGGCACGGACCAGACCACCTCCGTGGAGTTCCAGGACGTGGTCCTTCGCCTGGAGATCACCCCGCACATCATCGACACGAATTTCCTCAAGCTGGCCGTGCTCATCAAGAAGGACGAGGTGGACTCCTCCCGCAACGTGGACGGCAATCCGTACATCATCAAGAAGCAGACCGAGACCACGCTCATCGCCCGCGACGGCGAGACCGTGGTCATCTCCGGCCTGACCAAGCAGCGCACGTCCAAGACCAGCGCGGGCGTGCCCGGCCTGAAGAACGCGCCCGGCGTGGGCTGGCTCTTCGGCAGCAAGGAGAACACCGAGACCCTGGACGAGTACCTCATCTTCATCACCCCCGAGGTGCTGGCCGAGTGGCGGCCGGGCGAAGTGCAGAAGACCTTCTCCGAAATCGAGCGGGAGCTGGAGGACAAGCGGCGGCGCGAGGCCGCCGAGGCCGAAAATCCCTCCGGCGCGCGCCCGGCGGAGGTTCGCCAGTGAACTACTACGCGCCGTTGGGTCTGGCCCGCGAGCCCTTTTCCAACTCGCCGGACCCCAATTTCCTCTATGATTCGGTCCAGCACGCCTCCTGCCTCCAGCAACTGGAGATTTCGGTGCGCCTGCGCCGGGGCCTGTGCGTGGTCACCGGCGAGATCGGCACGGGCAAGACCACGCTCTGCCGCCGCTTCGTCCGGCATCTGGCCCAGAGCCCCGAGGTCGCCGTCAACCTCCTGCTGGACCCCTTCTTCCCCTCGGCCGAGGCCTTCCTGCGCGTGCTCTTCGGCTTCTTCACCGGCCGCGAGGCCGCGCCCGGCCTGGACGTCTGGCGGCTCAAGGAGGGCATCAAGAAGGCCCTCTTCCGCCTGGGCGTGCGCGAGGGCCGGCTGCCGGTGCTCATCATCGACGAGGGCCAGAAGCTCACGGCCGAATGCCTGGAGCTGTTGCGCGAGCTGCTGAACTACGAGACCAACGCCCAGAAGCTCTTGCAGATCGTGGTCTTCGCCCAGCGCGAGATCGAGCCCGTGCTGGAGGAGATGCGGAACCTCCTGGACCGGGTCAACTGCTACCACCGCCTGCGGCCCCTGGACTTCTCCGAGACGCGGGCCATGATCCGCTTCCGCCTGACCGAGGCCGCCGCTGACAAGGGCGCGCCGCCGGACCTCTTCTCCGACTTGGCCTGCTGGGCCGTGCACCGCGCCAGCGGCGGCTACCCCCGGCGCATCGTGCGGCTCTGCCACAAGGTCGTCCTGGAACTGCTCATCCGGCGCAAGAGCCGCGCCTCCTGGCGGCTGGTGCGCGCCTGCGTGGGCCAGGAGCGGCGGCAGGTCCGGCGGGCCTTCAGCCACGCGGTCATCGCCCTGTCCGTGTTTTTCCTGGCCTGCGCCGGTGTCTGGGCCATGTACCGCTTCGATCTGGGCGGCGTCCGCCAGAACCGGACCATCGCCGGGCTCACCGAGGCCGCCGCGCGCATCCTGCCCGCCGAGCCCGGCCGGGAGGTGCGCCGTCCGGTGGTCGAGCAGCCCGCCGCGCCAGCGCCCGCCCCGGTCGCCGAGGTCCGGCCCGCGCCCATCCCGTCGGCCGCCCCTGCCGCGGCCGCAGCCCCCGCGACGCGGCCGGAGGAGCCCGCCATGCTCGGCGGCGTGCGCCTGGAGCAGGGCGAACTGGTCCGGGAGGTGGTCCGCGACGTGTACGGCGCGGCCGGCGACGATCTCCTGGCCCTGGTGCTGGCCGCCAACCCCGGCCTGAAATCCGCGGACGAGTTCCGGCCCGGCCTGGAACTCCGCCTGCCCGAGCCGCCGGAGAACCGCGATCCGGCCTTCAAACGGCTCATCTGGGTGCAGGTGGCCCGCGCCGCGAACCTGGACAAGGCCTACGCCGAGCTGCGCAAGCTGGGGCATCTCTCCGCGCCCCTGCGGATCCTGGCCTGGCGCGGCAAGGGACAGGACGCCGAGTTTTCCGTGGTCGCGGAGACGCCGTTTTTGAGCGAGGCCCCGGCCCTGGCCCTCATCGGCTCGCTGCCCGGCAAGCTGAAGGACGAGGCCCGCATGCTCCAGTTCGCCCGCAAGGACGGACGCTTCCTGGGCAGCCTGGACGCGACCACCCTGCGCCTGGCCAAGGGCGGCCAATAGGCGGAGCGCATGGCCATACGCGAACGCAAGCGCCTGGGCGAACTGCTCCTCGAGGCCGGGATGATCTCCCAGTCCCAGCTGGAGCAGGCCCTGGCCGGACAAAAGGAGTCCGGCCTCAAGCTCGGCCAGTACCTCATCCAGTCCGGCCTGCTCAAGGAACAGCAGATCGTCGATCTGGTCAGCCGCCAGCTGAACATCCCCAAGTATTCTCCCGACAAGTACCCCTATGAGGACGGGGCCTCGGCCCTGGTCTCCGAGGAGCTGGCCCAGAAGAGCCGCCTCGTGCCCCTGGCGCGCAAGGGCAACCGGCTGCTCATCGCCATGCCCGACCCCATGGACATCAACGCCCTGGACACCGTGGAGATCGCCACCAACCTCGAGGTGGAGCCGATCATCTGCTCGGAGAACGACTTCGATCTGCTCTTCGACTCCATCTACGGCCGGGGCGGCCTGTCCGAGGACGTCTACGACGGCATGGAGGACGAGGAAGCCGGGGCCAAGGCAGAGGAATCCGGGGACATCGCGGTGGACACCCTGCAGGACGAGGCCGACCAGGCCCCGATCATCCGCATGGTCAACTCCATCCTGAACCAAGCCGTGCGCGAGAAGGCCAGCGACATCCACCTGAGCCCCGAGCGGGAATACGTCCACGCCCGCTTCCGCGTGGACGGCAAGCTCCGGCCCGTGCCCGCGCCGCCCCGGAACGCCTTCCTGCCCCTGGTCTCGCGCATCAAGATCATGGCCAACATGGACATCGCGGTGAGCAAGATTCCGCAGGACGGCCGCTTCTCCTTCAAGGCCCAGAACAAGGAGTTCAACGTCCGCGTCTCGTCGCTGCCCACCATCCACGGCGAGAACCTCGTTCTCCGGCTCCTGGACCGCAACGCCCACGGCCTGACCCTGCCCGAGCTCGGGCTGGCCGAGGCGGACATGGCCAAGATCCGCAAGGCCGTGGAGAAGCCCTACGGCCTCATCGTTTCCGCCGGGCCCACGGGCTCGGGCAAGACCACCACGCTGTACTCCATCCTGCGCCACATCAACCGGCCGGACATCAACATCATCACCCTGGAAGACCCGGTGGAATACCGCATCCAGGGCATCCGCCAGGTGCAGCTCAACCGCCGCGCGGGCATGACCTTCGCCTCGGGCCTGCGCTCCATCCTGCGCCAGGACCCGGACGTCATCCTGGTGGGCGAAATCCGCGACCAGGAGACCGCCTCCATCGCCACCCAGGCGGCCCTCACCGGCCACAAGGTGCTGACCACCCTGCACACCAACGACGCGGCCTCGGCCGCCGTGCGGCTCATCGACATGGGCGTGGAGCCCTTCCTCGTCTCCTCGGTCATGCTCGTCACGGTGAGCCAGCGCCTCGTGCGCCGCAACTGCCCGCATTGCCTGGAGGAGTATTCGCCGTCCGAGGAACTCCAGCGGACCCTGGGCCTGCAGCCGGGCAAGTACGCCTTCAAGCGCGGGGCGGGCTGCCGCAAGTGCATGCAGACCGGTTTCTCCGGCCGCATGGCCCTGTTCGAGGTCCTGGCCGTGGACGACGCCATCCAGGATCTCATCCTGAAGCGCGCCTCGGGCCGGGAGATATCCAAGGCCGCCGTGGCCTCCAAACGCATGCGCCTGTTGCGCGTGGACGCCCTGACCAAGGCCGTGCGGGGCCTGACCACCCTGGAAGAGGCCGCCACGGCGGTGATGGTCTGACGGGGAGCGCGGCGTGCCGACCTTCGCATACAAGGCCATCACCGAGAGCGGCTCGCGGGTCTCCGGCAGCCTGGAGGCCGAGAGCGCCGAGGCCGCGCGCATGCTCGTGGCGGAAAAGGGACTCATTCCCTCCTCGGTGCGCCAGTCGCGGAGCAGCGGCGGCCAGGCCAAGGTGGGCGGAGGCTGGGCGGCCCGGTTCACGGCGGTCAAGCCCCAGGACGTGATCCTCTTCACCAAGCAGTTCCGAACCATGCTTTCGGCGGGCATCGCCGTGGTCCAGACCCTGGAGGTCCTGGAGAACCAGACCGAGAACCCCAGGCTGCGGGCCGCGATCATCGACATCGCCCAGGACATCCGCCAGGGCGCCTCGCTCTACCGGGCCTTCTTCAAGCATTCAGCGGTGTTCACGCCACTCTACTGCAACATGATCCGCGCGGGCGAGATCTCGGGCACGCTCATCGACGTGCTCGGGCGGCTCATCTACATCGTGGAGCACGAGTTCAAGGTCAAGAAGGACATCAAGAGCGCCCTGACCTACCCGGTCATCGTGATCGTGGCCCTGGTCATCGCCTTCTTCGTCCTGGTCCTGTTCGTCTTTCCCAACTTCATCAGTCTGTTCAAGAACGCGGGCGTGGTCCTGCCCATGCCCACCCGGGTCATGCTCGGCATCCACGGCGTCCTGACCCACTATTGGGCCCTGGTCCTGCCCCTGTTCGCGGGCGGGCTCTTCGGCCTGGCGTTCTGGTTCCGCACGCCCCGGGGCAGATTCTGCCGCGACGCCATGCTTCTGCGCCTGCCCATCCTGGGCAAGGTCTTCGCCAAGGCGGCCATGGCCCGCTTCGCCAGCATCTTCGCCATTCTCCAGGCCAGCGGCATCACGGTGCTGGAGTCCGTGGAGATCATCTCCGGGACCATCGGCAACTCGGCCATCGCGGCCCAGTTCGACACGCTCCGGGAGAAGCTGGAGCAGGGCCGGGGACTGGCCGAGCCCCTGCGCTCGGCGCGCTACTTCACGCCCATGATGATCACCATGATCGCCATCGGCGAGGAGTCGGGCCAGCTGGAGGAGATGCTCAAGGAGGCGGCCCAGCACTATGACGACGAGGTGGAGTACTCGGTGTCCAAGATGAGCGAACTCATCGGGCCGGTGCTCGTGGCGGGGCTCACGGGCGTGGTGGGCTTCTTCGCCCTGGCCGTGTTCCTGCCCCTGGTGGACCTCATGCAGAAGTCCATGAGCGGGATATGAGCGCGACGGAAAACCGACTCGCCGGAACCGGGCGCGTGCGCCTTTGATCCGGCGGATGATATAGAACGGCAAGGGGTTGCGGGCGGACCATGATTATGTCGCCCGGCTGGCACGGAACTTGTAGTTTTTTGCTGGAAGCCCGCGTCTTCTTTGGGTATGAGAATCAAGACAGGCAGGGCTGAAAAAAACGATCCGCCCCATGGGCGGGCACACAGGAGGGAGACTTCATGTCCCGCGAAAACAAGAGGAAGCAGGGCGGTTTCACGCTCATCGAACTCATTTCCGTCATCATTATTTTGGGCATCCTGGCGGCCGTGCTGACGCCGAAGTATTTCGACATGAGCACCCAGGCGGAGAACGCGGCAAAGAAGGGCGCAGCCTCCGAAGCCGTCGCGCGTTTCAACATGTCGTACGCCAAGTATGTTCTCGACAATGGCCCCTTGGGCAACTCGACATCCGCTCTCACCTCGCTTCAGACTGCCAACTATCTGGGTGTCAACCCCGTGGATGTGGGGGACTACAACTTCATTTACTCCGCGAACGGCACCGACAACGTCGGCGTGGTCGTTCGGAAGGAAGGCAGCTCGGACGATTGGACGACCGTGTCCATCCCGTGGCCCAAGTAATATGCCGTCACTGGCCTGACCCCAAAGGGAGCCTCCGGGCTCCCTTTTTTCATGGTGATTCCGTCCGGTCTTGCCTTGGCTGATCCGGCCGGATAAGGTGTCTGAAATTCGAATCTTTCGCTTGGAAGCGGAGGCCCGATGGCCCAGATCAACGCCTTCTTCAAGATGCTCCACGAGCACGGCGGCTCGGACCTGCACCTGTCCAGCGGCTCCCAGCCCATGATGCGCCTGCGCGGCGAGCTGCACCGCTTCAAGTTCAAGGTGCTGGGCCACGACGAGCTGGTGCGCATGCTCTACGAGATCACCCCGGAGAACAAGGTCAAGCTCTTCGAGGAGACCGGGGACGTGGACTTCGGCTACGACGTGCCGGGCCTGGCCCGCTACCGGGTGAACTTCTTCCGCCAGATGAACGGCATCTCGGCCGTGTTCCGCCAGATTCCCGAGACCATCCTCACCCTGGAGGACCTCGGCCTGCCGGAGAAGCTCCAGGACCTGGCCCTGCTGCCCAAGGGGCTCGTGCTCGTCACCGGGCCCACGGGCTCGGGCAAGTCCACCACCCTGGCGGCGATCCTGAACTACGCCAACAAGGTCCGCAAGGACCACATCATCACCATCGAGGACCCCATCGAGTTCGTGCACAAGCCCATGAACTGCCTGGTGAACCAGCGCGAGGTGGGCCGCGACACGAAGAGCTTCAAGGCCGCCCTGCGCGGGGCCCTGCGCGAGGACCCGGACATCATCCTGGTGGGCGAGATGCGCGACTACGAGACCATCGCCCTGGCCCTGGAGGCCGCGGAGACCGGCCACCTCGTGCTCTCCACCCTGCACACGGTCTCGGCCGCCAAGACCGTGGACCGGGTCATCGAGGTCTTTCCCGAGGAGATGCAGGCCCAGGTCCGGGCCAGCTTCGCGGATTCCCTGCGGGCGGTCGTGTCCCAGACCCTGTTCCGCCGCGTGGACCGGCCCGGCCGGGTGGCCGCGCTGGAGATCCTCATCGGCGTGCCCTCGGTGCGCAACCTCATCCGCGAGGGCAAGAACCACCAGATCGCCTCCATGATCCAGACCGGCCGGGAACACGGCATGCAGTCCGTGGACGACGACATCCTGCGCTACCTCCAGAAGGGCATGATCGACCCGGACGCGGCTTACGTCTACGCCCAGAACAAGGACCGGGTGCGGCCCTTCATGAAGAACGGCGGCCCGCGCAAGGAGGTCTGAGATGACGCGCCAGGACTTCGACGCCCTCATGGCCCGGCTGGTGGCCGCCCAGCCCAAGGTCTCGGACGTGATCATCACCTCGGGCCGGGCCGTGCAGGCCGAGGTGGACGGCGCGCTCGCCGACGTGGACCTGGGCCCGGAGTTCGCCCGCCTGAGCCCGGCGCAGACCAAGCTCATGGCCGCCGCGCTCATGGACAACAGCCCCCGGCTCATCAAGACCCTGGGGGCCAAGGGCTCGTGCGACCTGTCCTACGCCCTGCCGGGCAAGGCCCGCTTCCGGGTGAACATCTTCAGCCAGCGCGGCACCCTGGCCGCGATCCTGCGCCGCCTGCCCACCGGCATCCCGAGCATGGAGGACCTGGGCCTGCCCGAGGCCTTCCGCGAGATGGCCAAGGAGAAGTACGGGCTGATCCTCGTCACCGGCGGCACGGGCTCGGGCAAGTCCAACTCCCTGGCCGCCCTGGTGGACGCCATCAACACGGACCAGGCCGTGCACATCATCACCCTGGAGGACCCGGTGGAGTTCACCCACCGGCACAAGAAGGGCACGGTGAACCAGCGCGAGCTGGGCGTGGACTTCGACACCTTCGCCTCGGGCCTGCGCGCGGCCTTCCGCCAGGCCCCCAAGGTCATCCTGGTGGGCGAGATCCGCGACCGCGAGACCATGGAGATCGCGCTCCAGGCCGCGGCCACCGGCCACCTCGTGCTCTCCACCCTGCACACCACGGACTGCGGTCAGACCATCAACCGCATCATCGGGCTCTTCGACCCCTCGGAGGAACGGCTCATCCGCATGCGCCTGGCCGAGAGCCTGAAATGGGTCGTGTCCCAGCGGCTTCTGCCCAAGGCCGAGGGCCACGGCCGGGTGGCGGCCTTCGAGATCATGCGCAACACGTTGCGGGTCAAGGAACTCATTCTGGGCGGCGAGACCCTGGACAAGACCTATTACGGCGTGCTCGAAGAGGGCGGCCCGCACGGCATGAACACCTTCGACCAGTGCTTCTTCCAGCTCTTCCAGAAGGGCCTGGTCACCGAGGAGACGGCCACGCTCTCGGCCGGCGACCGCTCCAAGCTCGTGCAGATGATCGACAAGCTCAAGACGGACCGGGGCGAGGCCGCCGACGAGCTCATCCTGGAGGGCCTGGAGGACGATTCTCCGGCCAAGTGACCCTGAAGGAGGCGCCATGCCCCGCATCCCGTTCCTGCCCGCGTTCCTTTTCGTCCTCATCCTGGCCCTGCCCGCCCGGGCCGCCGACAGCCTCTCCCTGACCGTCACCTCCGGCGGCGCCCTGGTGCGCGAGGTCCGTTCCGTGGAGCCGGCCAAGGGCGCGGCGGTCGTGCCCGGCCTGCCCCGGACCGTGGACCCGTCCTCGATCCAGGCCCGCTTCGAGGGCGGCAAGCCCTCCGTGGAGATGCTGCGCTTCCAGGCCGACCCTTTCCAGGGCCGGAGCCTGCTCCAGCGGCTCGTGGGCCGGGAGGTCCAGGCCCTGCTGCCCGACCCGGCCGACGCCTCGCGCCGCGTTCCGCGCGCGGCCGTGCTCCTCTCCGCCGACGCGCCGTCGAGCGTGCTGGCGGATGGGCGGATTTTTCTCGTCGCGCCGGAATTCCTGATCCTGCCCGCCGTGGAGGGGGCCCCTGGCCCGCTGTTGACCGTGGAGACCTCGGGCCGCTCCTCCGGCCCCCGCGACCTGGAGCTGTCCTATCTCGCCGGGGGCCTGGGCTGGAGCGCGGACTACGCCCTGGAGCTGGATTCCTCGGGCCCCTCGGCCCGGCTCTCGGGCTGGATCACGCTGGAGAACGAATCGGGCCGCGACTTTCGGGGGGCCGATGTGCGCCTCCTGGCCGGGGACCAGAACCGGGCCGCGCCCAGGGCCTACGGCATGCGCAAGGAGATGGCCCTCGGGGCGGCCGTGGCGGACATGGCCCCCGAGGAAGTGGGCGAGAGCCACGTCTATACCCTGCCGAAAGCCGTGGACCTGCCGGACGGCCAGTCCGTGCGGGTGAGCCTGCTGCACGCCGGGAACGTGCCCGTGATCCGGGAGTTGCGCAGCCGGACCCATGCCTCGCCGGGCGACCTGGGCCGCAGGCAGCCCCAGCCCCTGGAGGCCGTGCTGACCTTCAAGAACACCAGGGACGGCGGCCTGGGCCTGCCCCTGCCCGCGGGCGTGATGCGGGTCTTCGAGCCCGCCCAGGGAGGACTGGTCCCGGCCGGGGAGGACCGCATCGGCCACACCCCGCGCGGCCGCGAGTTGACCCTGTCCCTGGGCCGGTCCTTCGGCGTCTCGGCCGAGCGCCGCACGGTCTCCTACGAGCGCAAGGGCGAGCACCGCTACCGGGCGGGCTTCGAGATCGTCCTGCGCAACGGCTCGTCGGAGAAGCGCCGGGTGGTCCTGGATGAAATCCAGCCCGGCGAGTGGAAACTGGTGGAGGCGGGCAGGCCGCATTCCCGGCCCGAGGCCGGGGTGCTGCGCTTCGAGCTGGAGCTTCCGCCCACGGGCGACGGGCCGGGAGTGCCCGTGACCTACACCGTGGACGTGGAGCGGTAGCGCCGCGTCCTCAGGGGGCGGGGGCGGCCTCGGAGCGCACCGCCAGCATGGGCGGCAGATAGAGGGTCACGGCCGTGCCCTCGCCCAGGCGGCTCTGGATGTCGATGCGCCCGCCGAACTCCTCGACGATCTTCTTGATCATGGCCAGTCCCAGGCCGTAGCCCTGCTCCTTGGTGGTGTAGAAGGGGCTGCAGGCCTTTTCCAGGTCCTGGCTGGACATGCCCTGGCCCCGGTCCGCGACGCGCAGGAAGACGAAGTCGCCCTCCAGGCCGCAGTCCGTGGTGATGATTCCGCCCTGGGGCATGGCCTCGATGGAGTTCTTGTAAAGGTTCACCAGGCACTGCTTGATGAGTTCGGCCTCGCCGCTGACCTTGGGCAGCGCGGCCGGGCAGTTGACCTGGAACTCGTAGCCCCGGCGGGCGTAGCCGATCTCCATGAGCTCCGCCGTGTCGGCCGCCAGGCGGCTGATGTCCACGCTGCCCGTGGGCGCGCCGGTGGGCCGGGCGAAGTTCAGGATGCTCGTGAGCATGTGGTCCAGCCGCTTGGTCTCCTCGGCGATGATGGTCAGCTTCTCGCGGTTGGGCCCGGAGAACTCCGGGGAGCGGAGCAGGGCGTTGGTGAACCCGCCGATGGCGAAGAGCGGGTTGCGGATTTCGTGGGCCAGGTAGGTGGACATCTCGCCGATGACGGAGAGCCGGTCGGCCTGCTGCTGGTGCTTCTCGCGGTAGGTCCGGGAGGTGATGTCGCGCTGCATGACCATGATGTGGGTCATGGAGCCCAGGGCGTCCAGGATGGGATAGGCGTAGATGCGGAAATAGAGCAGGCGGCCCTCGGCGTTGACCCGGGTCATGAGGGTCTCGGCCGCCTCGCGGCCGGCCAGGGTCTTGTGGAACGGGCACTCCCTGTCCATGACCCGGCAGAAGGGCAGGCCGTCGCGCAGGGTCATGACCTCAAAGCAGGGCTTGCCGAGCAGGTCCTCCTTTGGCCGTCCGGTGCGCTGCCAGACGTTGCGGTTCATGTCCACCACGCGGCCCCGGAGGTCCAGCACGAGGATGTCCTCGCGGACCTCGTCGATGATGGCCTGCAGGAGGTTGCGCTGGCGGTCCAGGCTGACCTCGCAGTGGGTCTTCATCTTGGCCATGTCCCGCAGGCCGCAGAAGAACACGGCCGCGGCGTGGTCCACCAGGGAGACCGTGGGCGGCAGGATGCGCCGCAGATCCTCGATCCGCTGCGTCCTGCCGGTGAGCTCCACGAGGTAGCGGATGTCCGGGTGCGCGGCCCACATGGCCTCGAAGCTCGGATAGACGGGAACCCTGGCGGCCTCCACCTGGCGCAGGCGCGAGGGGTCCGGGCCCGGCTCGGCCACGGCCACCAGCTGGAATCCGGGCAGGAAATCATGGAAGTCCGGACTGGTGAGCAGATCAACGATGGAGAGAAAGCCCGGACCCGTGCCGAGCACGGCCACGCGGTATTCTCCCTCGCCGCTTTCGTAGAGGCAGTAGTCCTCGCGCAGGGCCTTTTCTTCGGCGTCGCTCATGCGGGACCCCCCGGTTCCATCTTGCAATACGGGCCAAAAAAGGCAACTAATACGGTCAGCTCATACGCGGTCGGAAGGAGGTCGGCATGGACAGACATCTTCTCGTCACGATCAGCAACGATCCCCAACACCTGCATGGCATCCGCTATGTCGCCTACTTTTTCCAGGACAAGCGGGACATCCGGCTGACCCTGTTCAACGTGGTGGCCGGGGCCCCGGCCGTCTGGGCCGAGGAGAAGTCCTTCGAAACCCTGGCCCAGGGCGAGGAGATGGCCAAGCGCAACCTGGACCGCAGCCTGCAGACCCTGTCGGAATGCAAGCGCATCCTGGTGCAGCACGGTTTCCTGCCTGACAATATCGACACCAAGCACAGCTCGCAGGGAATGTCCAGGGCCATGACCATCCTCCGCGAGGGCGAGGAGGGGCTCTACGACGCCGTGGTCCTGGGGCGGCGCGCCACCATGCGGCTGGCCGAGATCCTGGACGACAGCGTGAGCAAGGGCCTGCTCATGGAGGAGGTCACCTTTCCGCTCTGGATCTGCCGGGAGCCCGAGTGGGGGCGGCGCAACGTGCTGCTCTGCGCCGACGGCTCGGAGCCGAGCCTGCGCATGGCCGACCACGTGGGGTTCATGCTGGCCAAGGAGATCGAGCACAACGTGACCATGCTGCACGTGGCCCGGCCCGGCGGCTCGGACGACCCGGCCCCGATCTTCGCCGCCACCCGCGAGGCCCTGGAACGCAACGGCGTGGCCCCGGAGCGCATCGAATCGCGCGTCCTGGAGGCCGCCAAGGTGGCCCCGGCCATCCTGCGCGAGGCCTCGGACCGGCGCTACGCAGCCGTGGCCGTGGGCCGCACCGGCGCGGGGGAGGGGCTGCTCGGCCGCCTGTTCATGGGCTCGGTGAGCATGTCCCTGTTCCGCGAAATCCGCGAGGCCGCCCTCTGGACCTGCCGTTAGGCGCGGCGAGGCAATGGCCGAAACCATCCTCTTCGTCGACGACGATCCCTATTTCCTGGCCTCGCTGCGGCGTTCGCTGCGCGGCCTGGACATCGAGACCGAGGCCGACCCGGCCCTGGGTCTGGAAAAGGCCTGTCGGCGCGGGCGCTACGCCGTGGTCGTGGCCGACATGCGCATGCCCGGCGTGGACGGCATCCGGCTCCTGGCGGCGGCCGCGCGCAAGTCCCCGGAAACCGTGCGGATCATGCTCACCGGCCATCCCGAGATGTCCACGGCCATCGACGCGGTGAACAAGGGGCAGGTCTACCGCTTCCTGACCAAGCCCTGCTCTCCGGCCACGCTCAAGGAGACCCTGGAGGCGGCCCTGATCCAGCACCGGGTGCGCGTGGAGAACCGCGACCCCCAGCCCCTCCCGGACGGGGAATCCCGGGGCGCGGCCCTCGGCGGCCTGGGCGGCATGGTCGGCCAGAGCCGCAAGATGCGCGACATCTTCGCCTTTATCCGCCAACTGGCCGAGGTGGAGACCACCGTGCTCGT
Organism: Desulfovibrio aminophilus; assembly: GCF_023660105.1. Classification (NCBI taxonomy): domain Bacteria; kingdom Pseudomonadati; phylum Thermodesulfobacteriota; class Desulfovibrionia; order Desulfovibrionales; family Desulfovibrionaceae; genus Desulfovibrio; species Desulfovibrio aminophilus. The sequence goes on from NZ_JAMHGA010000018.1 coordinate 84,896, forward strand.
CACCGGCGAATCCGGCACGGGCAAGGAGCTGGTGGCCGAGGCCCTGCACGCCCTGGGGCCCCGGGCCAAGAAGCCCCTGGTGCGGGTGAACTGCTCGGCCCTGGCCCCGAGCCTGCTGGAGAGCGAACTCTTCGGCCACGTGCGCGGGGCCTTCACCGGCGCGGTCAAGGACACCATCGGCCGGTTCCAGGCCGCCCAGGGCGGCACGCTCTTCCTGGACGAGATCGGGGACCTGCCGCACGCCGTGCAGGTCAAGCTGCTGCGTTTCCTGGAGCAGAAGGAATACGAGCGCGTGGGCGATCACGCCACCATCCGGGCCGACGTGCGGGTGGTGGCCGCCACCAACGTGAACCTGCCGCAGAAGGTCCGCGAGGGGCTGTTCCGCGAGGACCTTTATTACCGCCTGCGGGTGGTGGAGCTGACCCTGCCGCCGCTGCGCGAGCGGGCCGAGGACATCCCGCTGCTCATCGAGCATTTCGTGAACCATTTCAGCGAGAAGTTCGGCCGAACCATCTCCGGCGTGAGCGGCGACATCCTGGCCCTGTTCCTGCGCTATCCCTGGCCGGGCAACGTCCGCGAGCTGAAGCACACCCTGGAGCACGCGGCCGTGCTCTGCAGGGACGGCAACATCACGCCCGCGCACCTGCCGCCGGAACTGGCGGCCTTCGCCCAGTCCAAGGGCTTCGACCCCCTGCACCCGCAGGCCGGGGGACCGGGCCGGGGCGACATCCTGGAAGCCCTCAACCGCACGGACTGGAACAAGGCCAAGACCGCCCGTCTGCTCGGCGTGAGCCGCAGCACCCTCTACCGCAAACTCCTGGAATACGGCATCACCCGCTTTCCCGGCTGATCCCGTCGTCCCGGGCCGTCCCCGGGCCGGTTGGAGCTGTCCGGGTGTCGCCCTGTCTTGAAACAGATGTGTCGCTACACATGTGTCTCATAGACACTGTCCAACCGGTTTGTTTCCGTTTCGTAACAGAAGTATTTTTCATTATAACATATTAATATATTGTCATGATTTGCTGATCATCCGGGATTAGAACCCGTTGGCACGGCTGTTGCTCTTTTTCTAAAGCACAATGGCCGAACTGGCCCATTCCCGGGCCAGGGGACCAAGGGGGGACCATTCATGTACCGCAAGAGCATCACCAAGATCGTGCAGGACATGGTGCTGGAGGGCGAACGCCCGGCCAAGCAGCTGGCCGCCGACCTCGGCAAGCCCTATTCCACGCTGCTGCGCGAGGTGAATCCCTTTGACAAGAACGCCAAGCTCGGCGTGGAAACGCTGATGCAGATCATGAAGCTGACCAAGAACGAGGCCCCGTTGCGCTACATGGCCCAGGAGCTGGGCTTCACGCTCGTGCCCTCGGCCAAGACCGCGCGCGCGGAGCTTTCGTTCTGCAGCACCAAGGGATCCGAAGCCCGGGCCAAGGCCGCGGGCTGATCGCCGGGACGGGGGAGAGCGCGGGGCGTTGATCGACGCTCCGTTCCGTTCCTTGCCGGCGCCCCGGGGGGGGGCGCCGGCTTCATTTTTCTTGATGCGGCCTGGGGGCGGGTGTAGCCTTCCGAAATTCAATCCCATTGCCCGGAGTATCGCATGGCCAGTGCGGCTTTGCCGAGAAAAGCGCCCACCCCGCCGCCCCTGCCCCTGCTCGTGGTGGCCCGCGAGCCCGACGACCTGCGGCTGGTGGACGCCGCGCTGTCCGGCCTGAATTTCGCGCCCGAACCGTTTCCCGATCTGTCTGCCGCCCAGGAGCGGTTGGACGGCGGGCCCTTCCGGGCGGCCGTGGTCTTCACCGCCGATGACGATCCCCTGAAGCTGGCCCGCGCCGTCCGGGCGCTCCCCGGCGAGCCGCCCGTGCTCCTGCTGGTCCCGGAGGACTGGTCCGCCGAGGGTTGCGTCTTTCCCGCCCGCGGCGCCTACCTGCCGCGCCGCGCCGCCGCCCCGGAACTGCGCCGGGTCCTGCTGGACCTGCTGGAGGAGCCCGGCCGCGAGGATCGCGGGGCGGGCCGCTTCTTCCGCTCCCTGCTCGACTTCCTGGGCGGCGCGCTCGTGCTGGCCTCGGCCGACGACCTGCGCATCCTGGAGTGGTCGGCGGGAGCCGGACGGCTCTTCGGCTTTTCCGCCGCCCAGGTCCTGGGCAGGCCCTTTCCCGAGGTCCTGGAGCCCCTGCTGGGAGCCGCCGGAGGCCGGGACGGACTGCCGAGGGAGGGCGGCCTGCTGCACGAGGAGACGCCCATGCTCCGGCAGGACGCCCCGCCGGTCCTGCTCCTGCGCAGCGTGTTCCCCTCGGAGATCGGTGGAACCCGGGTCCTGGCCCTGTTCTTCTACGACGTGTCCGCGCGGCGGAACCGGGAGCGGCTCATGGGCATCGCCCAGCGCCTGGAGTCCATCGGCCGCCTGGCCTCGGGCATCGCCCACGAGATCAATACGCCGATCCACTACATCGGTGACAACATGCGCTTCCTGGAGCAGTCCTTCGCGGGCATGGACGGGGTGCTGCGGCTGTTCCTCTCCTGCCTGGAGCAGGTGCGCCGGGGCGCTGATCCGACGACCCACCTGGAGCGCATCGAGGCGGCCATCCGGGCCGCTGACCTCGATTTCCTGGAAACCGAGATCCCCCTGGCCATCAGCCAATCCATGGAAGGCGTGGAGCGCGTGGCCGCCATCGTGCGCGGGATGAAGAAGTTCGCCCATCCCGAGCAGGAGGAGCGCCGCCACGTGGACGTCAACCAGGCCCTGCGCGACGCCCTGCTCGTGGCGCGCAACGAGTGGAAGTACGTGGCCGACCTGGCCACGGACTTCGACGAGGGCCTGCCCCTGGTGAGCTGCCTGGCCGGGGACCTGAACCAAGTCTTCCTGAACATCATCGTCAACGCGGCCCAGGCCGTGGAGGAGACGGTGCGCGGGCGCGGCGGCAAGGGCCGGATCACGGTCTCCACCCGTCGCGACGGCGAGTGGGTCGAAATCCGGGTGGCCGACACCGGCCCGGGCATCCCGGCGGCCAGCCAGGGCCGCGTCTTCGATCCCTTCTTCACCACCAAGGAGGTCGGCCGGGGCACGGGCCAGGGCCTGGCCATCGCCCATTCCATCGTGGTGGACAAGCACGGCGGGACCATCTCCTTCACCACCGAGGAGGGGCGGGGAACCTGCTTCATCGTCCGCCTGCCCCTGAATCCCGCCGTGGAGGCCCGGTCCTGATGAAAAAGACCGTTCTTTTCGTGGACGACGAGCAGAACATGCTCGACGCCCTGCGCCGCATGCTCCGGCCCATGACCGGGGAGTGGGACATGCACTTCGCCCGCAGCGGCGACGACGCCCTGGCGCTCCTGGCCCGGCACCCGGTGGACGTGGTCATCACGGATCTGCGCATGCCGGTCATGGACGGCGGCGAGCTGCTCAAGGTCATCCAGGAGTCCCGGCCGGACGTGGTGCGCATCGTGCTCTCCGGCCACGCGGACTACAACATGGTCATGCGCTCGGTGAAGCAGGCCCACCAGTTCCTGACCAAGCCCTGCTCCACGGACGTCATCCGCGAGGCCCTGGAGAAGGCCTACAACCTGCGCCGCATCCTGACCAACGAGGCGGCCAAGGCCATCGTCTCGCGCATCGAGAGCCTGCCGAGCCTGCCGGACCTCTACGTGCGGGTGGTGGAGGAAGTGCGCCGGGAGAACTCCTCCCTGGGCCGCATCGGCGGGATCATCTCCGAGGACCCGGCCATGACCGCGGCCATCCTCAAGATGGTCAACTCCTCCTTCTTCGGCTTCTTCCGGCCGGTGACCAATCCGGCCCAGGCCGTGAGCCTCCTCGGCATCGAGATCGTCAAGGGCCTGATCCTCTCGGCCCACCTCTTCTCGGTCTTCGACTTCAGCCGTTTCCCGCGCTACTCCATGGACGTGCTCGTGGACCACAGCCTGGCCAGCGGCCGCATCGCCTCGGCCATCGCCAAGTTCGAGGGCATGCCCCCGGAGATGGTGGACGAGTGCTTCATCGCGGGCATGCTCCACGACATCGGCAAGCTCATCCTGGCCTCGCGCTTCGAGAAGGAGTACCTGGGCGTGCTGAACGCCGTGCGGCGGGAGAACCGCACGGTCTGGGAGGTGGAGCGCGAGGTGCTGAAGACCTCGCACGCCGAGTTGGGGGCCTATCTCCTGGGCCTCTGGAACCTGCCCGGGGCCGTGGTCGACGCCCTGGCCTTCCACCACGAGCCCATGCTCGCGGGCGTGGGCCGCGACTTCAGCCCGCTCACCGCCGTGCACGCGGCCAACGCCCTGGAGCACGACCTGCGGGTCATCAACCGCGAGTACGCGCCGCACCCCCCTGATCCCGAATACCTGGAACACATGGGCCTGACCGGGCACCTTCCCCAGTGGAAGGAGCTCTGCGCCCAGATCTACGAGCCCAAGCTCTAGCCGTCCCGCCCGCGTCCCGTCCCTTTCCGGCCTCGCGCCGGGTCTTTCCCGTCGTGGTGCCAAAATCTGCCGAAGATCGGAATAGTTGCCTCCGCGCGGAATATCGCTAGGTTCATCATATAGTCATATGCATTTTTTCGAATTTCTTTGAAAACAACGAGTTATATTTTTAACAAGGGGGTTCGAGAGCTTCTTTACGGTCATTATGTCTATTTTGGCACAAACCTTGGCGGATGCCGCGCGTTGTTCCGTGGCGCGGCGCATCCCGGGGAGGGCGGAAGAGGGGTCCGCCGCCCAGGGGTTGTCGAGAAACCTTCATGCTTGGAGGAGATCATGCCAGTCACGCGAAGGGACTTCCTCAAGATCAGCGCCGCCACGGCCGTGACCACGGCCTTCGGCGGCCTGGGCCTCGGCTGCGCGGCCCGGGGCAAGGCCCAGGGGCCCGCGCCCCTGCCCGCCGACCGCATCCAGGCCCTGAAGCCGGAGTGGAGCAAGCGGAGCACGTCGGTTTGCTGCTACTGCGCCGTGGGCTGCGGCCTCATCGTCAACACCTCCCTGGCCACCCGCAAGGCCGTCAACGTGGAGGGCGACCCGGACCATCCCATCAACCAGGGCGCGCTCTGCGCCAAGGGCGCCAGCATCTGGCAGCTGGGCGACAACGACAAGCGCCCCAAGACCGTGCTCTACCGCGCGCCATACTCCGACAAGTTCGAGGCCAAGCCCTGGGACTGGGCGCTCAAGCGCATCGCCCGGCTGGTCAAGGACGCCCGCGACAAGGATTTCGAGAAGGCCAACGCCAAGGGCGAGTCCGTGAACCGGGTGACCAGCATCGCCTCGGTGGGCTCGGCGGCCATGGACAACGAGGAGTGCTGGGCCTACCAAGCCATGCTGAGGAGCCTCGGCCTGGTCTATATCGAGCACCAGGCCCGTATCTGACACAGCGCTACTGTGGCGGCTCTGGCAGAGTCGTTCGGACGCGGCGCGATGACCAATCACTGGACCGACCTGGCCAACAGTGATTGCATTCTCATCATGGGCAGCAACGCTGCCGAAAACCACCCCATCTCGTTCAAATGGGTGACCAAGGCCCAGGAGCGGGGGGCCACCGTGATCCATGTGGATCCGCGCTTCACCCGCACCTCGGCCAAGTCGGACATGTACTTCGGCCTGCGCTCGGGCACGGACATCGCCGTTCTCGGCGGCATGATCAACTACATCCTGTCCAACAACCTGATCTTCAAGGACTATGTGGTGGAGTACACCAACGCCTCCTTCATCGTGGGCGAGGGATACTCCTTCAAGGACGGCCTGTTCGGCGGCTACGACGCCCAGAAACAGGCCTACGACAAGAGCGGCTGGGCCTTCGAGAACGACGGGAACGGCGTTCCGAAGAAGGATCCCACGCTCAAGCATCCCCGCTGCGTGTACCAGCTGCTCAAGAAGCACTATTCGCGCTACGACCTGAAGAAGGTCGCCGGGATCAGCGGCATGCCCGAGGCGGACCTGAGGAAGTTCTACAAGACCTTCTCGGCCACGGGCAAACCCGACAAGGCCGGGACCATCATGTACGCCATGGGCTGGACCCAGCACACCGTGGGCGTGCAGAACATCCGGGCCATGGCCATGATCCAGCTCCTGCTGGGCAACATCGGCATCGCCGGCGGCGGGGTGAACGCCCTGCGCGGCGAGTCCAACGTGCAGGGCTCCACGGACCACGCCCTGCTGTTCCACATCCTGCCCGGCTACCTGCCCACCCCGGCCGCGTCCCTGGCCACGCTGGCGGACTACAACGCCAAGAACACGCCCGTGTCCAAGGACCCCAGGAGCGCCAACTGGTGGCAGAACCGGCCCAAGTACATGGCCAGCTTCCTCAAGTCCATGTGGGAGGACGCGGACCTGGACCAGGCCTATTCCTGGCTGCCCAAGCTCGATCCGGGCGGGTCGCGGGAGTATTCCTGGCTGGCCCTGTTCGACAAGATGGTCCAGGGCCGCTTCAAGGGCTTCTTCGCCTGGGGCATGAACCCGGCCTGCTCCGGGGCCAACGCCAACAAAACCCGCAAGGCGCTCGGCACGCTCGACTGGATGGTCAACGTGAACATCTTCGAGAACGAGACCGGCTGGTTCTGGCAGGGCCCGGGCATGGACCCCAAGAGCATCAAGACCGAGGTCTTCTTCCTGCCCTGCAGCGTGTCCATCGAGAAGGAGGGCTCGGTGAGCAACTCCGGCCGCTGGATGCAGTGGCGCTACGCCGGACCGGCCCGCTACGGCGAAACCCGCCCGGACGGCGACATCATGCTCGGCCTGTTCCGCGAAATCCAGGCCCTGTACAAGAAGGAGAAGGGCGTCCTGCCGGAGCCCATCCTCAAGGCCACCTGGGCCAAGACGGACAAGCACGGCGAGTTCGATCCGCACGCCACGGCCAAGCTCATCAACGGCGCGTTCCTCAAGGACGTGACGATCGGCGACAAGGTCTACAAGAAGGGCGAGCAGGTGCCGAGCTTCGCCATGCTCCAGGCCGACGGCTCCACCAGCTCGGGCAACTGGGTCTACGCGGGCTCGTACACCGACAAGGGCAACATGGGCGCGCGCCGCGACGCCACCCAGACCCCGGCCCAGGCCGCCATCGGGCTCTATCCCAACTGGACCTGGTGCTGGCCGGTGAACCGCCGCATCCTCTACAACCGCGCCTCCTGCGACCCCGCGGGCAAGCCCTGGAATCCGGCCAAGGCGGTCATCGCCTGGAACGCCGGGGACAAGAAGTGGGTCGGCGACGTGCCGGACGGCGGTTGGGCCCCGGGCGAGAAGTATCCCTTCATCATGCTCAAGGAGGGGCACGGGCAGATCTACGGCCCGGGCCTCAACGACGGACCCTTCCCCGAGTACTACGAGCCGCTGGAGTGCCCGGTGTCCGCGCACCCGTTCTCCGGTCGGCTGCACAACCCCACGGCCCTGACCTTCGCGGGCGAGGAGCGGAACTCCTGCGACCTGCGCTACCCCTACGTCTGCTCCACCTACCGGGTGACGGAGCACTGGCAGACCGGCGTCATGACCCGCTGGACGCCCTGGCTGCTTGAGGCCGAGCCGCAGATGTTCTGCGAAATCTCGGCCGAGCTGGCCAAGCTCAAGGGCATCGCCAACGGCGAGAAGGTCATCCTGGAGAATTCCCGGGGTTCGCTTTGGGCCGTGGCCATCGTCACGACCCGGCTCAAGCCCTTCAGGATCCAGGGCCGGACCCTGCATCAGGTGGGCATTCCCTGGCACTTCGGCTGGGTGCATCCGAAGGACGGCGGCGACGCCGCCAACCTGCTCTCGCCCTCGGTGGGCGATCCCAACACCGGCATCCCCGAGACCAAGGCCTTCATGGTCAACGTCCGGAAAGCCTGAGGAGGTCGGACATGAACGGTAAGAGCTTCCTTGTCGACCTGACCCGCTGCACGGCCTGCCGGGGCTGCCAGATCGCCTGCAAGCAGTGGAAGAAGCTGCCCGCGGAAAAGACGGTCAACCAGGGTTCGCACCAGAACCCGGCGGACCTCTCCTTCAACACCATCCGGCTGGTGCGCTTCTCCGAGCCGCCGGTCAAGGGGCCCGTGCAGTGGCTGTTCCTCCCGGAGCAGTGCCGCCACTGCGTGGAGCCGCCCTGCAAGATGGCCTCCGCCGTGGAGGGCTCCATCATCCATGACGAGGCCACCGGCGCGGTGGTCTACACCGAGCTGACCGCCCAGGAGGACTTCGACGTCATCCGGGGGGCCTGCCCCTACGACATCCCGCGCCAGGACCCGGTGACCAAGCGCATCTCCAAGTGCGACATGTGCCTCGACCGGGTGCGGGCCGGGATGCTTCCGGCCTGCGTCACGTCCTGTCCCACCGGGACCATGAACTTCGGCGACCGGGAGGCCATGCTCACGCTCGGCGCGGAGCGCCTGGCCCAGGTCAGGAAGAAGTGGCCCAAGGCCCAGCTGGTGGACGCCCAGGACGTGCGGGTGATCTACCTGACGTCCCAGCCGCCGGAGTACTACTTCAAGAACCTCGGCGTGGGGGCCGTGGAGGGAAGCCGCTTCGCCAGCCGGCGCGACTTCCTGGCCCAGTTCCTGCGGCCCGTGAAAGGCATGACCTCCGTTTAAGGGGCTTGGAGCCCCGCCTGTGCGCGGCCGCCGGGGATCCTGCCCCCCGGCGGCCAAAAGAAAAGCCCCCGGAGCGGAGTCCGGGGGCTTTTTCGTGCCGTGTCGCGGGTCGCGCTCAGCCCTTCTTCTCGATCTTGGCCCAGGTGTCGCGCAGGGTGGCCGTGCGGTTGAAGACCAGCACCCCGGGCCCGCAGTCCCTGGCGTCGGCCGTGAAGTAGCCCAGGCGCTCGAACTGGAAGCGGTCCCCGGGCCGGGCGTCGGCCAGGGCGGGCTCCAGCTTGCAGTCCGCGAGGGTCTCCAGGGAGTCGGGGTTGAGGTGGGTCTTGAAGTCCTTGTCCGCGCCGGGATTCTCCACGGTGAACAGGAAGTCGTAGAGCCGGACCTCGGCCTCCACGGCGTGGGCCGCGCTGACCCAGTGGATGGTGCCCTTGACCTTGCGGCCGTCCTGGGACCAGCCGCCCCTGGTGGCCGGGTCGTAGGTGCAGCGGACCTCCGTGATCTCGCCGGAGTCGTCGGTGGAGAAGCCGGTGCAGGTCACGTAGTAGGCCCCGCGCAGGCGCACCTCCTGGCCGGGAGCCAGGCGGAAGTACTTGGGCGGCGGGGTCTGGCGGAAGTCGTCGCGCTCGATCCAGAGCACCTTGGAGAAGGGCGCGGCGCGGGTTCCGGCGCGCTCGTCCTCGGGGTTGTTCTGGAGCGCGAACTCCTCCACCTGGCTCTCGGGGTAGTTCTCGATGACCAGCTTGAGCGGCCGCAGCACGGCCATGCGCCGGGCCGCGCGGCGGTTCAGGTCCTCCCGCAGGCAGTGCTCCAGCAGGGCCACGTCCACGGTGTTCTCGGAGCGGGCCACGCCGATGCGTTCACAGAAGTCGCGCACGGCCTCCGGGGTGTAGCCCCGGCGGCGCAGGCCGGAGATGGTCGGCATGCGCGGGTCGTCCCAGCCGGAGACGATGCCCTCCTGCACGAGTTGGATGAGCTTGCGCTTGGAGAGCACGGTGCGGGTGAGGTTCAGGCGGGCGAACTCGTACTGCCGGGGCCGGGGGTCGAAGCCCAGGGTGTCCAGGACCCAGTCGTAGAGCTCGCGGTTGTTCTCGAACTCCAGGGTGCAGAGGGAGTGGGTCACGCCCTCGACGGCGTCGGACAGGCAGTGGGCGAAGTCGTACATGGGGTAGATGCACCACGCGTCGCCCGTGCGGTGGTGGTGGGCCTTCTTGATGCGGTAGAGCGCGGGGTCGCGCATGACCACGTTGGCGGCGGCCATGTCGATCTTGGCCCGCAGCACCCGCGAGCCCTCCTCGAACTCGCCCGCGCGCATGCGCCGGAAGAGGTCCAGGTTCTCCTCCGGGGTGCGCTCGCGCCAGGGGCTGTCCACCCCAGGGGCGGTGAGGGTGCCCCGGTTCTCGCGGATCTGCTCGGCGCTCTGGTCGTCCACGTAGGCCTTGCCCATCCCGATGAGCCGCTCGGCGCAGGCGTAGATGCGCTCGAAGTAGTCCGAGGCGAAGCAGCGGTTCGTGCCCCAGTCCGCGCCGAGCCAGCGGGCGTCCTCCTCGATGCTCTCGACGTACTCCATCTCTTCCTTGGACGGGTTGGTGTCGTCGAAGCGCAGGCTGCACACCCCGTTGTAGTCCCGGGCGATGCCGAAGTTCAGGCAGATGGACTTGGCGTGCCCGATGTGCAGGTAGCCGTTGGGCTCGGGGGGGAAGCGGGTCTGCACGCGGCCGCCGTTCTTGCCGGCCTTGATGTCGGCCTCCACGATGGCGCGGATGAAGTTGAGCGGAGCTTCGGGCTTCTGGATCACGTCGGTCATATGGGCACCTCGAAAGGGGAAGTCTTGGGAATGCTGGGTTCTCGGCCAGGCAAGCACATACGGCAAAACCCGGGGCCGGTCAAAGGGGGCTTGCCGCAACCCCCGCCGGGCGGTAGGTTCCGGCCATGAGTTCCCCGCGCGGCTCCACCCGTCTCCTGCTCCTGGGCCTGGGGCTGCTCCTGGGCGGCTTGGCCTACGGCGTCTGGGAGTGGCTGCCCCGGCTCTCCCGGCTGGCCGAGCGCGCATTGCGGACGTGGCTGCCCTGAGGGAGACGGCGCATGTCTCCCGAACCCCTGCCCGTCCTGGGCCGCCTGCCCGGGGACGTCGTCGTCGAACGCCCGGGCTTCCGGCCGTATTTCCCGCTAGGCGCCGGGCTTCTGCTGAGCGTCGTGTTGAGTCTGCTGTTCTGGCTCTTCCGGCGCTGACCCCTCCTTCCAGTACGGCTTGCCCAGGTCCTCGAAGGCCGAGAGCGCGGCCAGGGAGCCTTCGCTCACGGCCGTGACGATCTGCATGCTTCCGCCGGTGAGGTCGCCCGCGGCGTAGACGCGCGGCCTGCCGGTCCGCATGGCCCGGTCCACGCTCACGAACCCGCCCCCGTCCAGGGCCAGGCCCAGATCCTTGGCCAGGCCGTTGTTCGGCACGTGGCCCACGGCGACGAACACCGCATCCGTGGGCAGGTCCGCCGTGGTTCCGGCGACGTTGTCGCGCACGCTCACGGCCGTGACCTTCTTGCCGTCGCCCGTGATCTCGGCCACCTCGCTGTTGAAGCGCACCGCGATGCCCTCGCGCGCCACGGAATCCTGGAGGTGTTTCTCGGCCCGGAAGGCGTCCCGGCGGTGGATGATGGTCGTCTCCACGCCCAGGTGCTTGAGGTGCAGGGCGTCGGTGAGCGCGGTATTGCCGCCGCCCACGACCACGGCCCGTTTGCCCTTGTAGAGGTAGCCGTCGCAGGAGGAGCAGAAGCTCACGCCGAAGCCCCGGTAGCGGTCCTCGCCGGGCGCGCCCAGGGCCCGGTAGGTCGCGCCGGTGGCCAGAAGCACGGCCCGGGCCGAAAAGGTCCCCTTGAGCGTGCGCAGCTCGAAGCGGCCGTCCCGCTCCTCCAGGACCTCCACCTGGGCGTCGCTCACGATGTGCGCGTATTCCCGGGCGTGGGCGGCCATGATCTCCATGAGTTTCTTGCCCGGCACCGAGGCGAAGCCGGGGTAGTTCTCCACCGTGGGGGTCAGGCTCACCTGGCCGCCGATGGGCCCGCCCTCCAGGACCACGGCCGACAGGCCGCTGCGCGCGGCGTAGATGGCCGCCGAGAGCCCGGCCGGGCCCGCGCCCACGATGGCCAGGTCCACCTGCTCCGGGGCCGGGCCCTGGGCCTGGGCCGCCATTTCGCCCAGGAACTCCGAGGCGTCCTGGAGCGTCACCAACTCGACCACGAAGCGCTCCTCGGGCATGAGCCCCAGGGCGGCGTGTTCCCCGCCGAACAGGGTGTGGGGCACGGAGCCCACGTTGTGGCGCTCGGCCAAGTCCGGGTTTTCGTCGATCTCCACGATTTCGGCCGAGACGAGGTCCGGCCGCTCCACCGCGCATTTGATCGCGGCCAGGGCCTGGCCCGGGCAGTAGGGGCAGGCCGGGGTGACGAAGACGCGCGGGGCGCGTTTTTCCGTGAGCTTGGCCAGGAGTTCGCGTGACAGCTCCGAGAGGCTGCTCTTGCCCGTCGAGGCCAGGATCAGGGCGGTCATGAAGGTCCGGCCCTCCTCTCCGGCCGGGGCCCCGGTGAAGCGCACGGAGAGGCGGTCCGGGGCCAGGAGGATCGTGGGCGAGCGGTCCACGCCGCGTTTCCGGGCCTCGTCCGAGTCCAGGCCGAGGAAGCGGGCCCGGACCTTCGGCGAGAGCCGGGTCAGGTCGGTGATGAACTTGCGCGCGAAGTCGTTGTAGGCCTCGTTCGCGCCCGGGGCGGTGAAGACCTCCAGGTCCACCGGCGTCTGGAATGCGGCGAAGAGTTCGGTCAGGGACGTGCGCGTGTCCTCGGGCAGGAACCAGTCTTGGGGGTCCTTCGTGGTCTCGATCTGCGGCGACATGGGCATCCTCGCGGGTTTGGGGGCTGTGCTCCAAGATATTGCAGGATCGGCGGACCCCGTCAAGGAAGCGGCCTTGCGCGGGGCTTTCGGCGGACGTACATTCGGGCCATGTGCGGACGATTCGCCCTGCGGGCCCCCAGGCCCCGGCTGGCCGAGCACTTCGGCCTGGACAAGGTTCCCGGCGCTCCCGAGCGCCACAACATCGCCCCGGGCCAGCTGGTGGAGATCGTGGCCGCCGAGGCCTCGGGCCGTCGCCACATGCGCCTGACCCGCTGGGGCCTCGTGCCGTTCTGGGCCAAGGACGCCTCGATCGGCGCGCGGCTCATCAACGCCCGCTGCGAGACCGCCCCGGCCAAGTCCGCCTTTCGCGCGGCCTATCGCCACCGCCGCTGCCTCATCCCGGCGGACGGGTTCTACGAGTGGCGGGCGCTGTCCGGCCGCAAGCAGCCCTGGCTCTTCCAGTCGGAGGGCGGCGGCCTGTTCGCCCTGGCCGGGCTCTGGGAGTCCTGGCAGGGGCCGGGCGGCGAAATCCTGGAGACCTGCGTGGTGCTCACCCGCGAGGCCGTGGGCCCCGCCCGGGAGGTCCACGAGCGCATGCCCGTGATCCCGCCGCCCTCGGCCTACGGCGACTGGCTGGCTCCGAACCTCCAGACCGACTCGCGCATCGCCGCGCTCCTGGAGTCCTTTCCGCCGCCGAAACTGGCGGCTTGCCGCGTCGGCTCGGCGGTGAACAACCCTCGCCAGGACGGGCCGGAGTGCTCCCGGCCCCTGGACGGGGAGGGCTGCGCGCCGGGCGGGATTTTTTTGACCTGAGTCGTTGTCTTTTCCCCGGGCCGCACTATGTTGGAACGACGCGCGGAGGACAAAACCGCGCGCGGAGGATCAGCATGTGGGAATACACCGATAAGGTCATGGACCACTTCCTCAATCCCCGCAACGCGGGCGAGATGGAGAATCCGAGCGCGATGGGCGAGGTGGGCAGCCTGGCCTGCGGCGACGCCCTGCGGCTTTTCTTGAAGATCGACGACACGGGCGTGATCCAGGACGCGAAATTCCAGACCTTCGGCTGCGCCAGCGCCATCGCCTCCAGTTCGGTGCTCACCGAGCTGCTCAAGGGCAAGACCGTGGCCGAGGCCGAGAAGCTCACCAACAAGGACATCGCCGCCTATCTGGGCGGCCTGCCCAAGGAGAAGATGCACTGCTCGGTCATGGGCGAGGAGGCCCTGGCCGCCGCGCTGAAGAACTGGCGCGGCGAGGCCGCCCCGGCCCCGGCCGCCGAGGGCCGCCTGGTCTGCAAGTGCTTCGGCGTCACCGAGGAGACCATCCGTCGGGCCATCCGCGAGAACGACCTGAAGACCGTGGAGGACATCACCAACTTCACCAAGGCGGGCGGCGGCTGCGGCGAGTGCGCGCCGGAGCTGGAGGAGATTCTGGCCGACGAGCGGGCGCGCATGGCCTCGGCCGCACCGGGCGGCAAGCGGATGACCAACATCCAGCGCGTGATGCTCGTGACCAAGGTCATCGACGAGGAAATCCGCCCGGCGCTCAAAAAGGACGGCGGGGACATCGAGCTGGTGGACATCGAGGGGACCAAGGTGGTGGTCTCGCTGCGCGGGGCCTGCGTGGGCTGCCCGTCCAGCCAGCTGACCCTCAAGGGCCTGGTGGAGAAGCGGCTCCAGGAGGCCGTGGACCCGGACATCCGAATCGAGGAGGTGCGCCCGTGAAGCCGGCCTATCTCGACAACAACGCCACCACCCGGGTGGCTCCCGAGGTGCTCTCGGCCATGCTGCCGTTCCTCTCCGAACAGTACGGCAACCCCTCCAGCATGCACTCCTTCGGCGGCGCCGTGGGCGGGCATCTGCGCGAGGCCCGGGCCCGGGTGGCCCGGGGCCTTTCCTGCGACCCCTCGGAGATCATCTTCACCTCCTGCGGCACGGAGTCCGACAACGCGGCCATCCGTTCGGCCCTGGAATCCCAGCCCGAGAAGCGGCACATCGTGACCACCCGGGTGGAGCACCCGGCCGTGCTGAGCCTCTGCCAGCACCTGGAGACCAAGGGCTATGAGGTGACCTCTCTCGGCGTGGACGAGGAGGGCCGCCTGGACCTGGAGGAGCTGGAGAAGAGCCTCCGCAAGGACACGGCCATCGTCTCGGTGATGTACGCCAACAACGAGACCGGCGTGGTCTTCCCCCTGCCGGAGATCGCCGGGATCGTGAAGTCGCGCGGCGTGCTCCTGCACACCGACGCGGTGCAGGCCGTGGGCAAGCTGCCCATCGACCTTTCAAAATTGCCGGTGGACTTCCTGGCCCTCTCCGGCCACAAGCTGCACGCGCCCAAGGGCGTGGGCGTGCTCTACGTGCGCAAGGGCACGCCGTTCCGGCCCTTCCTGGTGGGCGGCCATCAGGAGCACGGCCGCCGCGCGGGCACCGAGAACACGGCCTCCATCGTGGCCCTGGGCCGCGCCGTGGAGCTGGCCACCGAAAGGATCGGCGAGGAGAACACCCGCGTGCGCGCCCAGCGCGACCGCCTGGAGCGGGGGCTGCTGGAGGCCGTCCCGGACTCCCGGATCAACGGCGGCGGGGCCGAGCGCCTGCCCAACACCCTGTCCATCGCCTTCAAGTACGTGGAGGGCGAGGCCATCCTCCTGCTCATGGACCGCTTCGGCATCTGCGCCAGCTCGGGCTCGGCCTGCACCTCGGGCAGCCTGGAACCCTCGCACGTGCTGCGGGCCATGGGCGTGCCCTTCACCTTCGCCCACGGCTCCATCCGTTTCTCGCTCTCGCGCTACACCACCGACGCGGACGTCGATCTGGTGCTCAAGGAACTGCCGCCGATCATCGCCCGGCTGCGGGCCCTTTCGCCCTTCTCCGGCAAGGAGGGCGAAGCCGCGGCCTTCTGCTCCACCCACAGTCACTGAATCGGAGAAAGGACATGCGCATCGCCGCCGACATGACCGAACTGGTGGGCCGCACCCCGCTGGTCTTCCTGAACCGCCTGAACGAGGGCTGCGCGGCCCGCGTGGCGGCCAAGCTGGAGTTCTTCAATCCCTGTTCCTCGGTCAAGGACCGCATCGGCCTGGGCATGATCCGCGCGGCCGAGGCCGAGGGCCGCGTCAAACCCGGGGCAACGATCATCGAGCCCACCAGCGGCAACACCGGCGTGGGCCTGGCCTTCGTCTGCGCCGTGCGCGGCTACCGTCTCATCCTGACCATGCCTGAGAACATGAGCCGGGAGCGCCAGGTGCTGCTCAAGGGTTTCGGGGCGGAACTCGTGCTCACTCCGGCGGCCCAGGGCATGTCCGGGGCCGTGGTCCGGGCCGAGGAGCTGGTCGCTGAAATCCCGGGCTCGTTCATGCCCCAGCAGTTCAAGAACCCGGCCAACCCAGCGGCGCACCGCGCGACCACGGCCGAGGAACTCTGGGCCGACACGGACGGGACCATCGGCGTCTTCGTGGCCGGGGCGGGTTCCGGCGGCACCATTACCGGCGTGGCCCAGGGCCTCAAGGCCCGCAATCCCGGCATCCGGGCCGTGGCCGTGGAGCCGGACGCCTCGCCCGTGCTCTCGGGCGGCAAGGCCGGACCGCACGCCATCCAGGGCATCGGCCCGGGCTTCGTGCCCGAGGTGCTCGACCGCTCGGTGCTCGACGAGATCGTCCGCGTGACCAACGAACAGGCCGTGTCCACGGCCCGACGGCTCATCCGCGAGGAGGCCATTCTCTGCGGCATCTCCTCCGGGGCCAACGCCTTCGCCGCCCTGGAACTGGCGCGGCGGCCGGAGAACGCGGGCAAGCTCGTGGTCTTCGTGGTCTGCGACACGGCCGAGCGCTACCTCTCCACCGCCCTCTACCAGGACTGAGAACATGACCACGAACGGAAACGGCCGCCCGGCCCTGGCCAAGGTCGTCGAGCGGCTCTGCGACCCCGCCTCCTACTCGGCGGTCTACCACCGGCCCCTGCACGACCAGCCCATGCCCTCCATCCCGGCCCTGCGGGAGATCGTGGAGCGCTTGCGGGCCGTGCTCTTCCCCGGCTACTTCGGGGACTCGGACGTGAGCCAGGACTCCATGCGCTACCACATCGGGGCCAACCTGGACATCGTGGGCCGGCTGCTTTCGGAGCAGGTCAAGCGCGGCCACTGCTTCTTCTGCGACCGCGACGAGGGCGGCGGCTGCGCAGATTGCGAGGAGCGGGCCAACACCCTGGCCGGGAAGTTCCTGGACCGGCTGCCGGAGATCCGCGCCCTGCTGGCCATGGACGTGCAGGCGGCCTATACCGGCGACCCGGCCTCGCGCAGCCCGGGCGAGACCATCTTCTGCTACCCGAGCATCACCACGCTGACCCACTACCGCATCGCCCACGAGCTGTTCGTGCTGGGCGTGGACCTCATCCCGCGCATCCTCACGGAGATGGCCCATTCGGCCACGGGCATCGACATCCACCCGGGCGCGAGCATCGGGGAGCACTTCTTCATCGACCACGGCACGGGAGTGGTCATCGGCGAAACCTGCGTCATCGGCCGCAACGTGCGCCTCTACCAGGGCGTGACCCTGGGGGCCAAGAGCTTCCCCAAGGACCCCAGCGGCGCGCTCATCAAGGGCCAGCCCCGGCACCCCATCGTGGAGGACGACGTGATCGTCTACTCCGGGGCGACCATCCTCGGCCGGGTGACCATCGGCAAGGGCGCGGTCATCGGCGGCAACGTCTGGCTCACCCGCGACGTGCCCGCCGGGGCCCGGGTGATCCAGAGCCGCGAACAGGACGCGGTCTTCGAGGTCCCGCCCGGAGGGGCGGGGGTGTAAGAGATGGCAAGGGCGTCCGAACGGACGCCCTTTTTTTCAGATGAACAGCCGGGCCGCGGCCAGCAGGCCCATGCCCAGGGCCACCACGCCGAAGAAGCTCTTGGTCCTGATGGCCAGGATGAAGCAGGGCACGGCGATCCAGAGGAAGAGGTTGTCGGCCGAGGCCTGGATGCGGCCCTCCGGGGCCAGCAGCGAGGGGGCCAGCAGGGCCGCCAGGATGGCCGCCGGGACGTGCGAGAGCCAGCGCTCCGCCAGCGGGTTGAGCCTCCGGCTGGACAGGGCCATGGCCGGGATCATGCGCGGCAGGTAGGTCACCAGGGCCATGCCCGTGATGATCAGGGCGATCACTTTCTGTTCCATGTCTCCACTCCGCAGCCGAGGGTGGCGGCCAGGACGCAGGCCGCGATGACGCCCCAGTGGCCGAACCCGAGGCAGAGGAAGAGGGTCGAGAAGCCGGCGGCCGCCACGGCCGTGGCCTGGCGGGGCCGGGTGCCGACCTGTCCGGCCAGCAGGGCCAGGAACATGGCCGAGAGGGCGAAGTCCAGGCCCAGGGGCTTCACGTCGCCGATGAGCCCGCCGCAGAACGCGCCGAGGATCGAGCCGGTGATCCAGGCCGAATGGGCCGTGGCGTTGATGGCCAGGGTCTCGGCCTTGGACGTCTGGCTTCTGGCGAAGCGCGAGGCGTGCAGGGCGAAGGTCTCGTCCGTGAGCTGGGCGCAGAACCAGGCCACGCCCGGGCGGCTCCAGTCGCGCAGGTGCGGGGCCAGGGCCGCGGACATGAGCACGTGGCGCAGGTTGACCACGAAGGTGGTCAGCACGATGGTCGCGGGCGCGGCGCCCACGGCCAGCAGACCCACGGCGATGAGCTGCGCCGATCCGGCGAAGACGAATACGGACATGAGCGCGGCCGCCAGGGGCGTCATCCCGGCCTTGAGGGCCAGGACGCCGAAGGCGAAGCCCACCGGCAGGTAGCCGAGGACGATGGGCAGGGCCTGGCGCGCGCCGGACAGGATGTCCGGCCAGAAGCCGGGGGCGGGCAGGGCGCGGGCGTCGTTCATCTGGTGCTTCCTCCGAAATCGTGTGGCGTCCACGGCTTGCACTCAACCATGAAATCTGTCACCAGAACAGATACAGTTTACAGAAAAAAGGACCATAACAGTTTGGGGGGCGGCATGGCCGGAGCAGGGCAGGGCGGCGAGTTCCGCTACCGGGCGGTGGAGCGGCGCATCCTGGACATGATCGAGTCCGGGCGACTCGTTCCGGGCGGCCGCGCGCCGTCGCTGCGGGCCATGAGCCGGGCCGCCGGGGTCAGCCTGGCCACGGTGGGCCACGCCTACGAAGAACTGGAGCGCCGGGGCGTGCTCCGTTCCCGGCCGCGCTCGGGCTATTTCCTGCGCGAGGGCCGGGCCCAGCTCTCGGCCCCGGCGCGGCCCTCGGCCCCGCCCCAGGAGCCCCGGCCGGTGAACCGCCAGGCGCTCATCCGCATGGTGCTCACCGTGGTCGGCGACCGCGAGCTTCTGCCCTTCGGCGTGGCCGGGCCCGAGGAGCGCCTGCTGCACGAGGCCCATCTCACCCGCGTCCTGGGCCGGGTGCTGCGCGACGATCCCCTGGCGGCCCTGAACTACACCCCGGTGCACGGGCTCACGGCCCTGCGCCGCCAGATCGCCTACCGGGCCCAGGAGTGGGGCGCGGAGGTCCGGCCCGAGGACGTGCTCGTCACCTCCGGGGCCATCGAGGCCCTGCACATCGCGCTACGGGCCCTGACCCGGCCGGGCGACGCCGTGCTGGTCCAGTCGCCCACCTACCACTGTTTCCTGCAATTGCTGGAAAACCTCGGTCTGCGGGTCATCGAGGCCCCGTCCTCTCCGGACACGGGCATCAGCCCGGCCCAGGTGCGCGAGGCCGTGGACCGCTTCGACCTGCGCTGCTGCATCCTGACCCCGAACTTCAACAACCCCGACGGCGCGCTCCTGCCCGAGGAGGCCAAGGCCGAGATCGTGGACATCCTGGCCGAACGGGACATCCCGCTGGTGGAGGACGACGTGTACGGCGACCTGCACTTCGGACCCGTCCGCCCGGCGGGTTTCAAGAAGTGGGACCGCCGGGGCCTCGTGCTCCAGTGCTCCTCGTTCTCCAAGACCCTCTGCCCGGGCTGGCGCGTGGGCTGGATCCTGCCGGGTCGCTTCCTGGAGCGGGCCCTGGACGTGAAGTTCAGTTCCAGCGTGGCCACGGCCACCCCGAACCAGATGGCCGTGGCCCAGTACCTGGCCGAAGGCCGCTATGACCGCCACCTGCGCCGCCTGCGCTCGGCCCTGGAGGCCCAGACCCGGACCATCCGGCACCTGCTCTCGCGCTACTTTCCGGCGGGCACGCGCGTCACCCGGCCCCAGGGCGGCTGCGTGCTTTGGCTGGAGCTGCCCGGCGGCGTGGACTCCGTGGACCTGTTCTACCGCGCCCGGGCCGAGGGCATCGGCATCTCCCCGGGCAACGTCTTCTCCACTCAGGACCGCTTCAGCAACTACATCCGCCTCAACGCCGGGGCGCTCATCGACGAGCGCGCCGACGCGGGCCTGCGCCGCCTGGGTCGGTTGGCCGCCCAGTGCGCCACCCGCCGCTCCTGAGTCCCGCGACCCGCTTCCCGCCGCTTTCGACGCCCCGGGCGCGCTTGCGCCGGATGATTATAATCCCCGGTCCCGACTCCTTCCGATATTCATGGAGGATAGGATACCCAGCCTCCAAGCGGCATGTGCCCGTCGGCACAAGCGGAGGGCCGAAACGGGAAGGGGCTCGCCCATTTTCGCCTCCCTGTTTGTGAAAAGCATGACGACGCTTGCGGGGGCGCGGGGGGGCCGCTAGGGAGGGACAATCGGAGAGATTTGATCGGATAAACGGTGAGTCGATAATGAATGTAAGTATCCGGTATAAAATTTTCGGTCCGCTCGTGGCTTGCGCGGTGCTCTTCGGCATTCTCGGATTCTGGTACTTCCAGAACCGCCTGGAGGCCCTGCAGACGGCCTTCCTGGGCCAGATGGCCGAGGACAAGGAGTCCCAGGTGCTTTCGGGCATCGAGAGCCAGGCCCGCCGGGCGGTGGAGACCGCGGCCCTGTTCTCCAATGACCCGGCCGTGCTGGAGGCCTTCGCCGTGGCCCACTCGGGCGACATGGGCGACGAGAACGACCCCAAGGCCCAGGAAGCCCGGGAGATGCTGCGCCGGTCCCTGGCCCCGGCCATCAAGGGTTTCAAGGAGAGCGGCGGCGGCAAGTTCCAGCTGCACTATCACCTGCCCAACGGCCGCAGCCTGGTGCGCCTCTGGCGCGAGAAGCAGATCCAGCGTGACGGGGCCTGGCTGGACGTGTCCGACGACATCTCGGCCTTCCGCAGCACGGTCATGGAGGTGAACAAGACCGGCAAGCCGGTCATGGGCATCGAGCTGGGCCGGGGCGGCTTCGCCATCCGCGGCGTGGCCCCGGTCAAGGGGCCGGACGGTCGCCAGCTGGGCTCCGTGGAGCTCCTGGCCGAGCTGTCCCCCGTGCTCGACGGCGCGGCTCGGGGCAAGGACCGGGACATCGCCCTGTTCCAGGACGCGGCCCTGCAGAGCATCACCGGCAAGCCCAAGGAGGGGCAGGCCGTGATCGGCGACTTCATCAACGTGGTTCCGCCCAGGAACAAGGAGTTCACGGCCCGGGTTTCGCCGGAGTTCCTGGCCCGGGCCAAGGCCGGGCTGGCCATGAACCTCAGGGGCGACCTGGCCCTCACCGGCTTCCCGCTCAAGGACTACAAGGGCGACGTGGTCGGCGTGGTCGTGAGCTTCGAGAACATCGCCGGGGCCAACGCCCTGGTGGCCCGCCTGGGCGGGGTGCTCGGAATCGGCCTGTTCCTCATCCTCGGCCTGTCCATCGGCATCGGTTCGATCATCTTCTGGCGCAGCGTGCAGCGGCCCACCCGCATGGTCGTGGAGCGGATCAAGGACATCGCCGAGGACCGCGCGGACCTGAGCCAGGAACTGCCGGTGCGCACCAGGGACGAGATCGGCGAGCTCTGCCGCTGGTTCAACACCCTCATGGCCAAGATCAACAGCATCCTCTGCGAGACCCAGACCTACGCCAACATCCTCAACGCCCTGCCGGATCCGGTCTTCGCCGTGGACGACCAGTGGAAGATCATCGTGGCCAACGACGCCACGGCCCGGATCGCGGGCGTGCCCCGCGACCAGACGCGCGGCATGCGCTGCCGGGACATCTTCAAGACCCAGGTCTGCGGCACCGAGTCCTGCCCCATCGAGCAGGCCCGCAGGATCGGCGGACGCTTCCAGACCGAGATCATCCCGTTGAACCTCCACGGCGAGGAGGTCTTCATCCGGCCTTACGGCGACGTGCTCCTGGACTGCGACGGCAAGCGCGCGGGCTTCTTCGAGGTGGCCGCCATCGTCACGGACATGGTCCACTCCGAGCAGCGGGCCAAGGACGGGCTCCAGCGCGTGGAGCGGCTCAACGCCGAGGTGGGCGAGACGGCGGGCCGCATGGCCGGACTGGCCTCGGAGGTCTCCGGCAAGGTGGAGGGCGTGCGCGCCGGGGCCGAGGCCCAGAGCGACCGCGTCACCGAGACGGCCCACTCCATGGAGCAGATGAACGACGCCATCCTGGAGGTGGCCAAGAGCGCGGGCGGGGCCTCGGAGCAGGCCGCCCTGGCCATGAGCCGGGCCCGCGACGGGGCCGAGGTGGTGGGCCGCGCCGTGTCGGCCATCGCCACGGTGCAGGAGATGACCACGGCCCTCAAGACCGACATGGAGACCCTCGGCGGCCAGGCCCGGGACATCGGCCGGATCATGACCGTGATCGAGGACATCGCGGACCAGACGAACCTCCTGGCGCTCAACGCGGCCATCGAGGCGGCCCGCGCGGGCGAGGCAGGACGCGGCTTCGCCGTGGTGGCCGACGAGGTGCGCAAGCTGGCCGAGAAGACCATGACCGCCACCAAGGAGGTGGGCCAGTCCATCGCCGCCATCCAGGAGGGTGTGTCGCGCAACATCTCGGGCATGGAGCAGGCCGCCGGGGCCGTGGACCAGGCCACCGAGCTGGCCCGCAACTCCGGGACCTCCCTGAGCGAGATCGTGGACCTCGTGGAGGGCACCTCGGACCGCATGCGCGGCATCGCCACCGCCGCCGAGGAGCAGTCCGCGGCCAGCGAGCAGATCAACCGCGCCGTGGAGGAGACCCACCGGGTGGCCCGAGAGACCGCCGAGAGCATGGAGTCCACCGCCCGCTCCATGCGCGACCTGGCCGACCTGGCCCACGGTCTGGAGAACCTGGCCTCGGGGCGGGGCGGGGGCTGAATCCCGCCCCGGACGGCGACAACCGGGCCCCCTGGGAAGCGATTCCCGGGGGGCCTTCCTTTCGCGTCCCGCGTCGCCGCCAGTGGAAGCCTTCGCCGACCGCCTTGTTTCCACGGGTCCGCTCGTGCTATGCGGCGGGAAAGGCTCGGAAAACCCTCGAACAAGACCGCCGGGCGGCGGAAAGGGGTCGGCGCATGGCTGAGCGGCGGCGGATGCTGTACGTGGACAATCTGCGGCTGGCCATGATCGTCCTGGTGGTCCTGGTCCATTGCTCCGTGACCTACAGCGGCGTGGGCAGCTGGTACTTCAAGGACCCCGTGGCCAAGGGGCCGGTCTCGCTCCTGGCCTTCATCCTGTTCCAGGCGTTCTGCCAATCCTTCTTCATGGGCCTGCTCTTCTTCCTGGCCGGGTACTACGCCCGGGCCTCCCTGGTCCGAAAGGGGCCGCGCGAGTTCATCCTCGGCCGCCTCGGCCGCCTGGGCCTGCCCTCGCTCTTCTACATGGTCGTCATCAACCCGTTCATCGTCCACACCCTGGCGGACATGGACGGGGTCCGGGCCGGATACACGCTGCCGGAGTTCTGGCTGGGCTACATGAAAGGCCTGTACGTGCTCGGCGGCAGCGGCCCGATGTGGTTCGCCCTGGCCCTGATCGTGTTCTGCGCCGCCTACGCGGCGCTGCGCGCGATCCGTCCTTCGGCGGCCCAGGCGCCGGCCCGGGCCTTCCGGCCGGGCCTGGCCGTGGGCCTGGCCCTGATCTGCGCGGCCGGAACCTTCCTCGTCCGCCTGCGCTGGCCCATGGGGACCGCGGTGCTGAACATGCAGCTCTGCTTCTTCACCCAGTACATCCTGCTCTTCGCCCTCGGCCTGGCGGCCCACAAGAACGACTGGCTGCGGACCCTGGACGAGCGCCTGGGCCGCTGGTGCCTGCTGGTGGCCGCGGCCGGGATTCCCGTGCTGGCCGTGGCGGTTTGGGACTCGCTGAAGCCGGGCGGGCTGGAGTCGTATTTCGGCGGGTTCACCTGGCGGAGCCTGTTCCTGTCCACCTGGGAGTCCGTGTCCGGGGTCTGCATGACCGTGGGGCTCGTCGCCGTGCTGCGCGGCAGGTGGGAGAAGACCGGATCGCTGCTCAAGTGGCTCGCCGACAGCGCCTTTGCGGTCTATGTGTTTCACTCCCCGCTGGTGGTCGGGCTCGGCCGCCTGTTGGAGCCGGTGCAGGCTCCGGCCCTGGCGAAGTTCCTGCTTCTGGGCGGGTTGGCCCTGCCGCTCAGCTTCGGCTTGGCCTGGGTCATACGACGTACGCCGCTGCTGCGTGAACTGGTCAAGGCCTGAGCGCCCGGGCCGCCGCATCGACAACGGCCGGGCCATGACGTAACAGGCTCACCTCGGGAATTATCCGCCGGGGGATTCATGCTCTTCGAGGTCCTGCGCTATCTCTGCACGCCCTGCCCGCGCCGGGTGAGGGCCCTGGGCCATCTCTCCGGGCTCATCTCCCTGGGCGCGCGCCACCGCCGCTGCCGCCGCGCCTGGGCCCCGCACCTGGAGCGCTGCCGTGCGCTCATGCTCGACGCCGCCCGCGCCTGCTCCCGGCGGCGGACCCTGCTGGTGGCTGGTTCCGGCCTGCTCCTGGACGTGCCCCTGGAGGAGTTGTCCGGGCTCTTCGAACGGGTGATCCTCTGCGACGTGCTGCACCTGCCCGCGATCCGCCGCCGGGCGCGCCGTCTGTCCAACGTGGATTTGGCGGCCGTGGACCTCACGGACCTGGGGGCGCGGGTCTGGGCCGACCTGCGCGCGGGCCGGGTCTCGGACCTGGCCGTGCCCGCGCCGACGCATTTCCTGGACCGCCGCGACCTGGATCTGGTGGTCTCCGACAATCTTCTCTCGCAGCTGCCCCTGCCGTTCCTGGAGCGCATCGCCGACCGTTTTCCCGGCCTGGACGCCGGGGAGCTGGAGGACTTCGCCCGCCGGATCGTGGAGGCGCACCTCGCCTGGCTGGGCGGCTTTCGCGCCCGGGTCTGCCTCCTCGCCGACGTGGAGCGGCGCAAACTCCGGGGCGGCACGGTCCTGGAGTGCGAGGATCCGCTCTTCGGCGCGGCCCTGCCCGAGCCCGAACGGGCCTGGGACTGGGACATCGCGCCCCAGCCCGAGCTCTGGCCGGACGCCGATGCCCGCCACCGGGTCTGGGGCTATTCGGACTTCAGGGCCGGGGACTGAGCGTTCCGGCCGGGGCGCGCCAGCAGGATGTGCAGGAGCGCGGCCAGGGCCAGGGCCGGGAAGATGCAGCCCGGCCCGTCGGTCATGGCCGGAATCTGTTTGAACACGAGGAACCCGCCCACGGCCAGGGCCCAGGCAAGGACCGCCGAACGCCGCACCCCGCGCTGGTAGCGGTAGGGGCCGTCCGGGTTGGTCAGTTCCGCGGCGAGGTAGGGCCGCCGGAGCAGGAAGTAGTCGGCCAGCAGGATGCCGAAGAGCGGGCCGAAGAGCATGCCGATGGCGTCCAGGAAGAGGATGAAGGAGTCCAGGAACGAGGCCAGGAAGAGCGGCACGAGGCTCAGGGCCACGGAGAGCAGGGCGGTGATCCAAAGCGCGGGCATGGCCCGCAGCCGGGGCAGGCAGTTGGTCATGGAGATGCCCGCGCCCATGATGTTGATGGCGTTGGTGGTCACGCTGGCCAGCAGGATGATGACGAAGGCCAGGCCTCCCAGGCCCAGGCGCGCGGCCGTGGAGCTGGGGTCCGAGAGGTTGGGATCGTAGACGCCGGTGGTCACGGCCGCGGCGATGGTGCAGATGATGCCCACGAAGGCGAACCAGAACAGGCCCAGGTTGGCCCCCAGGATGGGCGCCAGGGTGGCCGCGCCCCGGGTCCTGCAGTAGCGGGTGAAGTCCGCGATCACCGGCGCCCAGCCCAGGCTGAAGGCGGCCATGGCGTCCACGGCCCGGCCCACGGGCATGACTTGGCCCCCGGGCGGGCTCCAGCTCCAGATGGCGGCCAGGGGCACCTCGCGCAGCACGAGCACGGTCTCCCACAGTCCCAGCGCCAGGATGGCCACGGTGCCCAGGCATTCCATGACCTTCACCGAGCGGTGCCCGTAGAGGATGGAGAGCATGTTGAGCAGGGCCATGAGGCCCAGGCCGATGAGCAGCGGGCCCGTGTCCCCGGGCGAGCCGAAAGGCGGGGTGCCGACCCAGTAGTGCAGGATGTAGGTCACGGAGATGGCCGCGATGAAGGTGTTCACCGCGTTCCAGCCCACGAGCTGGACCACGTTGAGCAGCGAGGGCAGCATGCTGCCCGAGAGCCCCAGGGCCGGGCGGGTCAGGGCCATGGTCGAGACGCCGGTGCGGAAGCCGATGAGTCCCACCAGGGCCATGACGAGGTAGGCCAGGGGGTTGGCCGTGAGCGTGGCCAGGGCCGCGCCGCCGAAGGCCGCCCCGGCCACCACGCCGCCCACGTACCAGGTGCCGTTGTTGGCGTTGGCCCCGGTCCAGATGGCCAGCATGTGGCCGAAGCCGATGGTCCGGGCCCCGGGCGGCACCGGCTCGCAGGCCGCGTATTCGTGAGGCGGCGTGGGCGAGGCGCCCGCCTCCCGGCTCACGCCTCTTCCCGCAGGGAGGAGAGCTCCGGCGCGGCGCGCGAGACCACGAAGCGGGTGATGTCGTAGGTGGCCGCGCCCTCCACGGCGAAGGGGTCGCGGGCCAGGATGGCCTCCAGCTCCTCGCGGCTCGCGGCGCGGGCCAGGATGACGCCGCCGGTGCGCGGCTCCTGGCGTCCGGCGGCCAGGAACACGCCGCCCTGGAAATGTTCTTCCAGGAAGCGGATGTGGGCGTCCAGCAGGGAGTCGATGACGGACAGGGGCTTCACGTAGCGGACCAGGACGACGAACATGGGGCCTCCTCTGGGTCGGCCTCCTGTAGCGCAGCCGGGGCGCGGACGCAACGTCCGGGGCGGCTTCTCCGGTTTGTTTAACAATTTATTCATTCGCTTGACTTGTTTTTTGGGCGGGCGTAGTCCAGCTCCCTGGAACCGGAGGAACGCATGGAGATACGGGAGCAACGGGACGGCCGTCTGGCCCGGGGAGGGCAGACCCGCGCGCGCCTGCTGGACGAGGGGCTGCGCCTTTTCGCGCTCAAGGGATACGACGCCGTGACCACCCGGGAGATCGCCGCCGCCGCCGGGGTCAACCAGGCCGCCATCCACTTTCATTTCCAGGGCAAGGACGGGCTCTACGAGGCGGTCATCGACCATGTGGCCCGGCTGCTCCTGGACCTGCACGCGGCTTCGGCCGAGTCCTCCGGACCGGACGCTCCCGGGGCCCGCGAGCATCTGGCCGCCCGCGCGGCCTCGCTCCTGCGCACGCCCCGTTCACGCTGGATGACGCTGCTGCTCCAGCGCGAGTGCATCATGCCCACGCCCGGCTTCGAACGGCTCTACGACAAGGCCCTGCGGCCGATCCTGGAGGGGCTGTCGGAGGTGGCCGAGGACGCGGCCGGGTGCCCGCGCGGCGGCTTCGAGAACACGGCCCTGTCCTTCTGCCTGTTCATCCTGCTGAGCGCCTTCGCCCGCAACCGGAGCACCTTCCTGCGCTGGGCCGGAAAGGACGACTACTCCTCCTCGGACATCCAGGCCGTCAGCGGCCTCGTGGCGGATTTCCTGCTGGCCGGGCTGCGGCGGGACCGGGGAGCGGCTCCCCGCGACTGATCTTCCGCCTTTTCCCCACGAAGGAGACGCCATGAACGAGACGGCCCGCACGCCGGCGTTGTTCACGCCGGAGTTCATCGGCCTGTGTCTGCTGGTCTTTCTGATCTACTGCAACATCACGGTCTTCTACAACCTCTACGGCTTTCTCGCGGGCATCGGCATCGCGCCGGAGTGGCGGGGCTTCCTCATCGGCTGCTCGTCGCTGTCCACCATCGCCCTGTTCCTCGTGACGGGCCCGTTCCTCACCCGCCGCAACGCCCCGCGTTGGGCCTGCCTCGGGGCCTTTCTGCTCCTGGCCTGCGGCCTCTCCTACGGCCTCGCGCGCGGGGTCGCGGCGATCCTGGCCGTCCGCCTGGTCCACGGGGCGGCCATCTCGCTCCTGACCGCCTCCTGCATGACGCTGCTCGTGTCGAGCATCCCGCCGGAGCGCGGGGGCCAGGCCTTCAGCTTCTATTCCGTGGCCATTCTCCTGCCCTATTCCATCGTGCCCCTGGTCTTCGACCTTCTCGCGCCGCTTCTGCCCTCCCCGGCCTGGGGCTACGGGCTGATGGCCCTCCTGCTGCTCCCGGCCACGGCCGTGATCCGGGGCATCGACCGCCGTTCGCGCGGCGGGGGCCCGGCTTCGGCCTCGGCCCCGATGGGTTTCCGGGACATGTTCGCCAACGCCCGGCGGCCGCCGGTGGCCCTGCTGCTCACCGGCAACGCCGTGTACCTGGTGACCTTCTCGTCCCTGTTCTTCATGGCCAAGAGCCTGTTCCAGCACCTCGGCCACGCCAACGTGGGCTCCTTCTTCACCATCCAGATGTGCGGCATGATCGCGGTGCGGGTCCTGGCCAACCGCGTTTTCGACCGGATTCCCAAGGCGCGGCTCATCCGGGTGAGCTTCGCCCTGTCCGCCGCGAGCTTCGGCGTGATGGCCGCGGCCACGAGCCTGGCCATGCTCTACCTGGCGGCCCTGGTCATGGGCCTGGGCATGGGGTTGGGCTCCCCGGCGCTCTACGGCCTCATGTTCAGCGTGTCCGAACCCCGCTTCAAGGCCGTGAACTCCAACCTGATGATGGTCGCCCTGCAGATCGGCAACTTCCTGGGGCCCATGCTGGGCGCGTTCTCGGTCCACCAGCTGGGCTTCTCCGGCTTCCTGGCGGTGGACGCGTTGGTCAGCCTGCTCGGGGTCCTGCTCGGCTTCCTGCTCGTCTCGCGGCGCGTGGACCCGGAGGGCCGGATCGCGGCGTTCTGACCGGGGCGCTTCGGAGGGGCGGCGGGGCATCCCCGGCTGGACGAGCGGGCGGGGCACGACGTATACAGGAGGCCGTTTCCGGGCGCCCGAAAGGGCCATTTCGGGCGACGAAGGGCCGTGGAAGCGGAAATCCGGCCCCGGTTCCGCGCATTCCGGCCGCCGGGAGACCAGGACGACGGGAGGACCGCCATCACCAGAAAGACCGCCACCCTGGCCGACATGCAGGCCTACGTCCAGTCCCACGCCGACGTCATCTCCCACGTCACGGGCATCGACGTGGAGATCATGGACAGCGACATGGTGCGCATCGCGGGCACGGGCATGTATGCGCCCGGCGTGGGCGACAGCATGGAGCAGGCCGGAGAGGTCTACAAGGAGGTCATGCGGACGCACGAGACCATCCTCGTGGATTCCCCGCGCCGACACGCCATCTGCGCCCGCTGCCCGGACCGGGGGAACTGCCGGGAGCGCTGCTCCCTCGCCACCCCCATCGTGGACGGCGACGCCCTCTACGGGGTCATCGGGCTGGTCTGCTTCAACGACGCCGACCGCAAGCGCGTGCTCGACTCCCTGGACAGCTACACGGCCTTCATCTCCTTCCTGGCCGACGCCCTGGCCCGCAAGGTGGGCGACCAGAACCGGCTCAACCGCGTGACCCGTTTCCTGGATCTCATGCTGCAGGTGGTGGACGTCCCGGGCCAGGGGCTCATGCTCTTCGACGAGAACGGCCTGCTCACCTACTGCAACACCCCGGCCCGGGAACTCTTCGAACTCATGCCCGAGACCGGCATGGACCTCTCCGCCGTGCAGCGCAGCGGCCAGGGAATCTACGGATTCGAGGAGTTCGAGGTGCGGGCCCCGAACGGCCGCGGCCACTCCCTCCAGGGCCGTTTGCGGGAACTGGACGCCGGGCCCCACGCCAAGGCCACGCTGTTCGTTTTCGAGCTGCCCTCGCGCCTCGCCCAGTTCGTGGGCGATCTCTCGGCCGGGGGCACGGCCGCCGACTTCGGCAACCTCATCGGCGGCTCCCAGGCCATCCGCAAGCTCAAGAGCCAGGCCATGAAGGTGGCGGACTCCAACTCCACAGTGCTCATCACCGGCGAGTCGGGCACGGGCAAGGAACTGCTGGCCCGCGCCATCCACCAGGCCAGCCCGCGCCGCGACTTCCCCTTCATCGCCATCAACTGCGGAAGCATCCCGGAGACGCTCCTGGAGAGCGAGCTGTTCGGCTATGTCGGCGGAGCCTTCACCGGCGCCTCCAACAAGGGCCGCATGGGCAAGTTCGAGCTGGCCGGTGGCGGGGTGATCTTCCTGGACGAAATCTCCTCCACGCCCTTGTACGTGCAGGTCAAGCTCCTGCGCGTCCTGCAGGAGCGCGTCATCGTGCGCCTCGGGTCCAACCGCCAGATCCACGTGGACGTGCGCGTCATCGCCGCCACCAACGAGAACCTGCAGGACTGCATCCGGCGCAACGCCTTCCGCGAAGACCTCTACTACCGCCTCAACGTCATCCCCCTGGACATCCCGCCCCTGCGCGAACGAGCGGGCGACGTGGCCATCCTGGCCGACTTCTTCCTGGACAAGTACTGTGCGCTGTTCCAGAAGCGCAAGCCGCGCCTGCGTTCCTCGGTGCTGCGCGTGCTGGAGGACTACTCCTGGCCCGGCAACGTGCGCGAACTGGAGCACGTGGTGGAATACGCCGTGAACATGATGCCCGAGGACGGCTCCCTGGGGCTCGACTGCCTGCCCGCCCAGTTCCTGGAGGCCCGCCAGGGGACGGAGGGCGCACAGCGCCACCGCGAAGCGCCGCCGGACGGCGACGTGGCCCATCCCTCTCGGGAGCCCGCCGTGGAACCCCTGCGGCTTCTGGAGGAACGGGCCATCCGGGCCGCCCTTGAACGCTATGGCGACAACACGGAGGGCAAGAAGCAGGCAGCCCGGGCATTGGGGCTCAGTCTGGCCACGCTCTACCGGAAAATGGCTGCTTTCTCATTTTGAGAATTCCGTCGGACGTCTTGCTTTCTTCTCTTCTCATTTTGAGAAAATTCTCAATTTGAGAAGAACGCCCTTGCTCCTCGCCTTAAAACAAAATCTAAAAAAATCAA
Organism: Desulfovibrio aminophilus; assembly: GCF_023660105.1. Classification (NCBI taxonomy): domain Bacteria; kingdom Pseudomonadati; phylum Thermodesulfobacteriota; class Desulfovibrionia; order Desulfovibrionales; family Desulfovibrionaceae; genus Desulfovibrio; species Desulfovibrio aminophilus. The sequence goes on from NZ_JAMHGA010000018.1 coordinate 115,473, forward strand.
ATTATTGCACGGCACGGCAGAGCGGCCCAACGTCTGGCCCCGTTTTTGCTCATTGCCTGAAACGCGGAGGAGGGGATCCGAGAAGGCGGTTCCCGTCGGCTCCGCGACCATTCAACCTGTTACCCTGAGGCGATAATGTCGATTTGGATGCATGCGAATCCCGACCCCAAACCCGCGGGCGAGGGCGCTGACCTTGACGGACTCTCTCCCGCCACCGCCGAGGCCGTGCGCCGCTTTCACACCTCGTTCAAGGAGTACAAGCCGACCCCGCTGACCTCGCTGCCCGGCCTCGCCGAGGCCCTCGGACTCAAGCGCTTCCTGGTCAAGGACGAGTCCTTCCGTTACGGCCTGAAGGCCTTCAAGGTGCTCGGCGCGTCCTTCGCCATGGGCCGCTACCTCGCCGGGAAGCTGGGCCGGGACATGTCCGGGATGACGCGCGCCGAGCTGTGCTCGCCGGAGACCCGCGCCAAGGTCGGGGAGATCACCTTCATCACCACCACGGACGGCAACCACGGGCGCGGCCTCGCCTGGACGGCCCGCGAGCTCGGCTACAAGGCCATCGTCTACATGCCCAAGGGCTCCGCCCGGACCCGCATGGAGAACATCAGGGCCGAGGGCGCGGAATGCATGGTCACGGAACTCAACTATGACGAGGCCGTACGCATGAGCTGGGAGCTGGCTCAGAAGAACGGCTACGTGATGGTCCAGGACACCGCCTGGGAAGGCTACACGGAAATCCCCACCTGGATCATGCAGGGCTACATGACCCTGGCCCTGGAAGCCCTGGAGCAGATGAAGGCCATGCGGGTCCTGCCCACCCACTGCTTCCTGCAGGCGGGCGTGGGCTCCTTCGCCGGCGCGGTCGTGGGCTTCCTCACCGCCGCCCTGGGCGACGCCGCGCCCAAGTTCATCATCGTCGAGCCCCACAGGGCCAACTGCATCTATTCCTCGGCCGTGGCGGGCGACGGCAAGCCCCACAACGTCACGGGCGACCTGCAGACCCTCATGGCCGGTCTCGCCTGCGGCGAACCCAACACCGTGAGCTGGGGAATCCTGCGCGACTACGCCCACGCCTACTTCTCCTGCCCGGACTATGTGGCCGCCAACGGCATGCGCATCCTGGCGGCTCCCGCGCCCGGGGACGCGCCCGTGGTCTCCGGCGAGTCCGGCGCGGTCACCACCGGCCTCGTGCATTGGCTCATGCGGCATCCGGCCGCCCGGGCCCAGCGCGACGCCCTGGGCCTCGGCGCGGATTCCACCGTGCTGGTCGTCAGCACCGAGGGCGACACGGCCCCCGACATCTACAGGAACGTGGTCTGGTGCGGCGCGCACCCCGACGAGGACAGTTGCTGCTGACGGGCGCGCGGAAAGCGGCGCGGCCGAGGCGCGACCCCGAACACACGCATCCCACATGAAAGTTCAAGGAGAGCATGTCATGGACGCCGGAAAGATCAATGAGCTGAGCAGGAAATACGCCCCCAGGATGACCAGGTTCCTGCGCGACATGATCGCCATCCCCTCGGAGAGCTGCCGGGAGGAGGGGGTGGTCAAGCGCATCAAGCAGGAAATGGAGGCCGTGGGCTACGACCGGGTCGAGATCGACAAGATGGGCAACGTCATCGGCTACCTGGGAAACGGTCCCCGGCTCATCGCCTTTGACGCCCACGTGGACACCGTGGGCGTGGGCGAACGCGCCAACTGGAGCTTCGACCCCTACGAGGGCTACGAGGACGAGGAAAACATCGGCGGCCGCGGCGCCTCCGACCAGGAGGGCGGCATGGCCTCCATGGTCTACGGCGGCCTGATCATGAAGGAGCTGGGGCTCATTCCGCCCGACTTCACCGTGGCCATGGTGGGCACCGTCCAGGAGGAGGACTGCGACGGCCTGTGCTGGCAGTACCTGATCAAGGAGCATGGGCTGAAGCCCGAGTTCGTGGTCTCCACCGAGCCCACGGACGGCGGCATCTATCGCGGCCAGCGCGGCCGCATGGAAATCCGCGTCGACGTGCGCGGCGTCTCCTGCCACGGGTCGGCCCCCGAGCGCGGCGACAACGCCATCTTCCGCATGGGGCACATCCTCACCGAGCTGGAGCTGTTGAACCACAGGCTCACGGACGATGCCTTCCTGGGCAAGGGCACGCTCACCGTCTCCCAGATATTCTACTCCTCACCCTCGCGCTGCGCCGTGGCCGACGGCTGCTCCATCTCCATCGACCGCCGCCTGACCGTGGGCGAGGACAAGGACCTGGCCCTCGGCCAGATCCGCGACCTGCCCTCGGTCAAGGCCGCCGGCGACCGCGTGAAGGTCTCCATGTACACCTACGAGGCCCCTTCCTGGACGGGCCTCGTGTACCCCACGGACTGCTACTTCCCCACCTGGGTGCTGCCCAGGGAGTCCCCGGTGTGCGCGTCCGCCGAGCAGGCCTACCGCGCGCTCTTCAACGCCGAGCCGCGCACCGACAAGTGGACCTTCTCCACCAACGGCGTGTCCATCATGGGCATGTTCGGCATCCCGGTGGTGGGCTTCGGCCCGGGCAAGGAGAAGGAGGCCCACGCCCCCAACGAGAAGACCTGGAAGGCCGACCTGGTGCATTGCGCGGCCCTGTACGCCGCACTGCCCGGGGCCTACGCGGCCCTGAGCGGAAAGTAGATCAACAGGCGAGGACGCCATTGTCCGAGGAAGAATCCATGAGCGGCACGCGAAACGAACTGGCGGTCATCGCCATCGGCGGCAACTCGCTGATCCGCGCGAGGAACAGGCAGAGCGTCACGGACCAGTACGAGGCCATCTGCGAAACCGTGCGCCACATCGCCGATGTCGTCGAATCGGGCCGTCAGGTCTGCATCACCCACGGCAACGGCCCGCAGGTGGGCTTCATCCTGCTGCGTTCGGAAGTGGCCCGCAAGCAGACCGGCATGCATCCCGTGCCCCTGGTCTCCTGCGTGGCCGACGTGCAGGGCGCGGTCGGCTGGCAGATCCAGCTGGCCCTGTCCAATGAACTCCACGCGCGGGGCATCGACGGCGTGAACCGAGGCCGGGTGGTCAGCCTGGTGACCCAGTCGCGGGTCGACGCCGACGATCCCGGCTTCAGGACCCCGACCAAGTATGTCGGCGAGTTCTATGACGAGAGCGAGGTTCCGGCGCTCCAGGCCCAGAACCCGGAATGGGTGCTCAAGCAGGACGCCAACCGGGGCTGGCGCCGCGTGGTGCCGTGCCCCGCGCCCAGGCAGATCATCGAGATCGACGCCATCCGCGCCCTGCTGGCGGACGGCTTCAACGTGGTCACCGTCGGCGGGGGCGGCATTCCGGTGGTCGCCGACGAGAACGGCCGCCTGCGCGGCGTGGACGCCGTCATCGACAAGGACTTGGCCTCGAGCCTGCTGGCCACGGAACTGAAGGCGGGCGTCCTGGTCATCTCCACCGCGGTGGAGAAGGTCTGCATCAACTTCGGCAAGCCCGGGCAAAAGGCCCTTTCCCGCGTGACGGCCGCCGAAATGCGCGCCCACCTCGACGCGGGCCAGTTCCCGGACGGAAGCATGGGGCCCAAGATACGGGCCGCCCTCGGCTTCCTGGACAACGGGGGGGAAGAGGTCATCATCACCAACCCCGAGAACATGAAGATCGCCATGACCGCCGACGGCGGCACCCATATCGCGAAGTGAGACACGGACCGCAACACGTCATTGAGGAGCACACAATGGATCGCACCCGCATTCACGAGATGATCGCAGCCCTTGCCCAGCACAACTACAACGGCATGTACCAGCGCGACTTCCTGGAGACCTGGCGCAAGACCGACGACGAAATCGCCGCCACCTTCAAGGTGGCCGACATCCTGCGCGGCCTGCGCGAAGCCGGGATCTCCGCCCGCGTCTTCGACTCGGGCCTCGGCATCTCGATCTTCCGCGACAACTCCACCCGCACCCGCTTCTCCTTCGCCTCGGCCTGCAACATGCTCGGCCTGACCGTCCAGGACCTGGATGAGGGCAAGTCCCAGATGGCCCACGGCGAGACCGTGCGCGAGACGGCCACCATGGTCTCCTTCATGGCCGAGACCCTGGGCATCCGCGACGACATGTTCATCGGCAAGGGCAACAGCTACATGCGCGAAGTGTCGCAGGCCCTGGAGGAGGGCTACCGCGACGGCGTGCTCGCCCAGCGGCCCACCATCGTCGACCTCCAGTGCGACATCGACCACCCCACCCAATGCATGGCCGACATGCTGCACATCATCAACCATTACGGCGGGGTGGACAATCTCAAGGGCAAGAAGGTGGCCATGACCTGGGCCTACTCCCCGTCCTACGGCAAGCCCCTTTCCGTGCCCCAGGGAGTCATCGGCCTCATGACCCGCTTCGGCATGGACGTGACCCTGGCCCACCCCAAGGGCTACGAGGTGATGCCCGAGGTGGAGGCCATCGCCACGGAGAACGCCACGGCGTGCGGCTGCACCTATTCGCGCACCAACTCCATGGAGGAGGCCTTCGAGTCCGCCGACATCGTCTATCCCAAGAGCTGGGCCCCCTTCGCGGCCATGGAGGAGCGCTCCAAGCTCTACGAGAAGAGCGACCAGGACGGGATCAAGAAGCTGGAGAAGGAGCTCCTGGGCCAGAACGCCAGGTTCAAGGACTGGGAATGCACCGAAAAGCTCATGCGCTCCACCAACCAGGGCAAGGCCCTGTACATGCACTGCCTGCCCGCGGACATCTCCGGCGTCTCCTGCAAGGAGGGCGAGGTGGAGGCGTCCGTCTTCGACCGCTACCGCGTGCCCCTCTATCGGGAGGCCAGCTACAAGCCCTACGTCATCGCAGCCATGATCCTGCTCGCCCGCAAGGCGGACCCGGCCGATACCCTCTCGCGCCTGCTGGAAAACGGCTGCCCCAGGGTCCGGTAGCCACCGCATGGGCCACAGTCCGGCGGGCGAACCCCGGGCTGTGGCCCCAACAAGGAGCCGACAGGGACAAACCAAGGGAGCTGGCAATGTTCGACACCGTCATCCGCAACGGCATACTGGTCTTCCCCGAGGGCGATATCGCCGCCGACCTGGCCCTATCCGACGGCCGGATAGCCGGACTGCTCAAGCCGGGCGAGGAAGCGCCGAGCGGCAAGGTGATCGACGCCACGGGCCTGATGGTCCTGCCCGGCCTCATCGACGCGCACATGCACGTGCGGGCTCCCTTCCAGGGAGTCACCCCGCAGCTCACCTTCCATCAGCAGAGCATCTGCGCGGCCTTCGCGGGAGTCACCACCTTCATGGACTTCACCAACACCTGGCGCGGCACCTGGGTGCCGGAGGCCCTGGACCGGCGGGTGGAGGAAATGGCCGAGTCCATGGTGGACTACAGCGTCCACGGCAAGTTCGTGGAGGCGGGGGAGGAATACGAGCGCCAGGTGCGCGAACTGGCCGACAAGGGGTGCCCGACCTTCAAGCTCTTCATGACCTACCGCAAGGAAGGGGTCATGGCCGACGACCTCACCCTGGTCAAGATTTTCCGGGCGGCGGCGGAGAACGGCTGCATGCCCATGGTCCACGCCGAGAGCAACCCCATCGCCGAAACCAACATGGACCGTTGCCTGGCGGGGAACCGGCTCACCTGGCGGGACTTCGCCGCGAGCAAGCCGGTGCTCTGCGAGGCCGAGGCCTTCGCCCGGGCCGTGGCCCTGGCCGAATACGCCGAATCGCCCCTGCTGGTGGTGCACACCACCAACGGCCGTTGCCTGGACATCGCCAGGAAGGCCCTGGATCGCGGCCAGCGGCTGCTGGTGGAGACCTGCCCCAGCTACCTCACCCTGTTCGACGACCTCTATGACGACCCGGACAACGGGCATCTGGCCGTCTGCTCCCCGCCGCTGCGCACGCCCAGGGAGCGCGACGAGATCTGGAAGGGTATCGAGAACGGCGTGATCACCCTCGTCGGCTCGGACGACTGCGCCTTCACCCGCGAGGAAAAAGAGGCCGGTCTCCAGCGCGACGCCTCCGGCAGACTCATCCCGGACTTCACCAAGGTGGTCAACGGCGTGGCCGGGCTGGAGCTGCGCTTCGTCATTCTGCACACCGAGGGCGTGGCCGCCGGACGCATCACGCTGAACCAGCTGGTCGGTCTCTGCAGCGCCAACGTGGCCAAGGCTTCGGGCTGTTGGCCGCGCAAGGGCTCGCTCCTGCCCGGCGCGGACGCGGACATCGCCCTGTTCGATCCGAACGAGGAGTGGACCGTTTCCGCGTCCAACCAGCACAACGGCATCGGCTACTGCCTGCACGAAGGGTACAGGGCCAGGGGCCGGGTCAAGACAACGATCCTGCGCGGGCGGGTCATCATGGAAAACAACGCGATCACGGGCTCGAGGGGCCAGGGGGAATTCGTCAGAAGGAAATTGTAGCGCCATACACCGTGGGGAGACGACAACGCGAACGCTCACACCTTGCTAGGAGAGACATATGAGCCAACCTTTGGAATACGCGGCCGATGGTTCCATCTCAAGCGCGCATGTGGAGAATCCAGAACTCTTGCCGTCCCTGGCCAAGGACCGGACCCTGAGCATGTGGGACATCATCGTCCTCTGCGCGGGCATGGTGGTCAACGTGGTCGGCCTGGTCATCCCGGGCCAGTTGCTCCTGCGGGGGGCCTACTCTCCCTACGAAATCCTCATCGCCTGCTTCTGGGGCTTCTCGCTGGTGGCCGTGCTCATCGTGCTCACGGGAGACATCGGCACGAAATACGGCCTGCCCTTCACGGTCATCATCCGCGACTGCTTCGGCAAGAAGGGCGCCCTGGTGGGCTCGCTCTGCCGCGCCGTGGTCTGCATGACCTGGACCGGCGTGCTGCTCTTCTTCGGCACCGAGGCCATCAACACCGTGCTGCAGACCCTGACGGGCATTTCGGCCTTCTGGGTGGTTTTCGCGGTCTTCGCCGCCCTGCAGCTCTTCAACGCCAGCCGCAACGTCAAGAGCATGAGCCGCTTCGGCTGGGTCGCCATCCCCATCCTCGCGGTGGCCCTGGTGTTCCTGGTTGCCTGGCTGCTCAGCGCATACTCCGTGAGCCTGCCCGCCGTCCTCGCGGCCAGTCCGCTGCCGGGCGAGGGTTTCCCCTTCATCACCGTGGTGGCCATCTTCAGCGGCGGCTGGCTCTCCGAGGCCCTGAACGGGAGCGACCTGAGCCGGAAGATCCGTCTGCCGGAGCACCCGGAGCAGATGACCTTCCTCGCGCGCAACTCCCGGCTGATGGCGGGCTTCGGCATCGGCTTCATCGGGACGGGCGTCATGCTCAGCCTGGCGGGCCTGGTCTGCGCCTACCTGACCAACAGCGCCGACCCGGTGGGCGTGGTCAAGGCGGCCTTCGTCTCCAAGCCGGTGGTGCTCATCTTCAGCTGTCTCGTCATCGTGATGGCCCAGTGGAGCACCAACACCGCGGCCAACATCTTCCCGGCCACGCTGATCTTTCTGAACGCCTTCCCACGGCTGAGCTTCGCCAGGGCCACCTGGCTGGTGGGCCTGGTCAGCTGCTGCATGATGCCCTGGCTTCTGGCCAGCTACCTGGACTACGTCCAGATGGTCTTCTCGGCCCTGCTGGCCCCGCTCCTCGGCATCATGCTGGTGCACTACTACGTCATCAGGAAGGGAAAGCTGGACGTGGACAGCCTCTATGACGCGGACATGCCCGACTGGAAGACGCCCGGCCTGGTTTCGCTCGTGGCCGGACTCGCCGCCGGAGCCGTGTTCCATGACTGGGCCTTCTTCGCGGCCTTCCCCGTGGCCGCGATCTGTCACCTCCTCCTGATGCGGAGAACGCAACAGGCGCGGTGACGCCCCCTTCCTCCGGCCCGTTGCCCGACGGACCCGCTCGTCCCGGTCTGAAGGGCCGGGCCGGAGGATGCCCCGGCCCGAAATGACGTGAAGGCCGGGGCGGAAACATATCGTAGCTCCCCGGCGCATCCCGGTTCCGGCCACGGACGATTCCGACACCTTCACCCACGAACGCACCGGCCACACGCTCGCCGCGTGGGCTGGTGCGCGTTTCCGATGGGGGCGGCACCTTGGAGCGGGGGGACAACCAGTGCGGCGGGGAAGAAGGCGAGGATGATCCTCTTCGTTCAAAACAGCCGAACCCCCGGAGGGATCAACTCCGGGGGTTCGGTATATCCATCAGTATATCCACCGATGGCGCTGATGGCTACGAGGTTGTAACCACTTAGAATCGTTGGCGTCCCCAAGGGGATTTGAACCCCTGTTATCGGCGTGAAAGGCCGACGTCCTGGACCGGGCTAGACGATGGGGACACACCGGAAAAAATTGGCTGGGGGACAAGGACTCGAACCTTGATTAGCGGAGCCAGAATCCGCCGTCCTGCCAATTGAACGATCCCCCAGCAGCGAGGCACAGCCTTTAGCGGCTCCGGGCACGGAAGTCAAGTCCCGGTCGGAGCCTTTGCATCCACTGCCTTAGGCAGCGGCGGCCAGACGGCGGGTGCGCTTCTTGAGCTTGTTGATCTTGCGGCGCATGATTTCCTTGTCCTTGCGCGAGGCCAGCTCGGTCTTCTTCACCCGCAGTTCGCGGATGGTCCGCTTGATGCTCCGCACCTGATCCTTGTAGGGGCTGACCGCGCCTTCCTCGTCCTGGATGCCGAAGGTGGTCTTGATGGTGGACACGAGGTCTTCCTTGCTCATGCCCGAAGCGCCCTGGATCTGCGGGATCTTGTCCATGCAGAGCTGGCGCAGCTCCTTGGCGGTCATCTTCTCGAGGGGCTTGGTCAGGCCCAGGCTCTCAAAGGAAATCTCAATGGTCTTGTCGTCGCTCATTCTGTCCTCCTGCCCCGCTCGGGGTCGGGTCGTTCTCCTGCGCGGCGAAGAGCCGCAAGTAGGCCCGGTAGCACCGGGCCACGGGCGTGTCCTCGCGCAGCAGCCGCGCCAGATTGCCCAAATTTTCCGGCCGCTTGGGCCGTGCCGGCGGGGGCGTGGGCCGTTCGGCCCGTTGCTCACCCAACGGAATCCTGCCGCTTAGCAGCTCGAAGTGCACTTTGTCAAAGACTTCTTCATTGAAAAATTCATTGATCCGCTCCAGGACGAGCGGGGCCAGGAAGCTCGCCTCCTGGGCCACCACCGGGTCGCCGGTGGACACGAGCAGGGTCCGGCCTCGGTGCCCCAGCGGCCGCATGATTCCGGCCATCTCCGGCCCGAGCAGTTCGTCCCAGGCCCGCCAGAGCCGCACGAGACGCAGGCCGCCCTTCTGGTCCATGCGCCCGAGCAGGCGGCCCACGGCCGCGCCGATGCGTTTGGGGCCGCCCTTGCGGCGGAAGGGAATTCGGTCCGACATGGTCCTCCGTGCCGGCAACGCCGCCGGGCACTCTTCCTTATAGTAGGTCCGACCGCCTCCGGGCAACCCCCGGCTTCGCCGAGTCATGGAAAGCGGGGGAGGGTTGACGTTTGGCCCCGGCTTGGCTACATGGAGTTCATGCCTGCATCAAGATATCCAGATATAGGCGGACGTCCGTGGACTTGGTGACGCTCTGCAAGGCCCTGGGCGACCCCACGCGCGCCCGGCTGGCCAACATCCTGCTGCGCCACGAACTGAACGTGGGCGAGATCGTCCAGATCCTGGACATGGGGCAGTCCCGCGTCTCGCGCCACCTCAAGGTGCTGGTGGACTCCGGCCTGCTGACCATGCGCCGGGAGGGCCTGTGGTCCTTCTATCGCGCGGTGGAGACCGGCCAGGGCCGTGCCTTTCTGGATGCCGTGCGGGCTCTGCTGGCCGGGCGCGAGGACGCTGCCACGGACCTGGACGAGGCCGCCGCCGTGGTGCGCGAGCGGGCCACGGCCACGCGCCGCTTCTTCGACTCCATCGCCCCGGACTGGGACCAGCTCCAGGCCGACATCCTGGGCGACTTCGACCTGGCCGCCGAAATCCTCAAGCGCATGCCCGGCCGGGGCGTCATGGCCGACCTGGGCTGCGGCACGGGCGAACTGCTGGCCCTGCTGGCCCCGCGCGCGACCAAGGCCATCGGCGTGGACAACTCCCCGCGCATGCTGGACATCGCGGCCCGCCGCTTCCGCGACAACGGCTCGGTGAGCCTGCGCATCGGCGAGTTGACGCACCTGCCCCTGCGCGACTGGGAGGCCGATTTCGCGGTCATGTCCATGGTCCTGCACCACCTGGCCGAGCCCCGCGAGGCCTTGGCCGAGGCCGCCAGGGCGCTCAAGCTCGGCGGCCGCCTCGTGGTGGCGGACTTCGACGAGCACGGCGACGAGCACATGCGCGCGGCCTACGGCGACCACCGCCTGGGCTTTTCGCCGGAGACCGTGCGCCAATGGCTGGAGCAGGCCCGTTTCAATCTGGTGGAGAGCAGGAGTTTTCCCGTGAACAGGGATTTGACCGTCGTGGTCTACGAAGCCGTGAAAAAATAATGCCGCGCCGCGCCGCCATGGCGCACAATCGCGCGAGAACCCCGAGGAGGACGAACATGCCCGCGAAGAAGACCGAGATCATGCCCGTGGAGGCCAAGCTCAAGCACAAGGTCAAGGACATCTCCCTGGCCGAGTGGGGCCGCAAGGAACTGGATCTGGCCGAGAACGAGATGCCCGGCCTCATGGCCCTGCGCAAGAAGTACGGCAAGAAGAAGCCGCTCAAGGGCCTGAGGATCATGGGCAGCCTGCACATGACCATCCAGACCGCCATGCTCATCGAAACCCTGCACGCCCTGGGCGCGGACATCCGCTGGGCCTCCTGCAACATCTTTTCCACCCAGGACCACGCCGCCGCGGCCATCGCCAAGGCCAAGACCGCCGCTGTCTTCGCCTGGAAGGGCGAGACCCTGGAGGAGTACTGGTGGTGCACCGAGCAGGCCCTGACCTGGCCCGACGGTTCGGGCCCGGACCTCATCGTGGACGACGGCGGCGACGCCACGCTCCTCGTGCACCAGGGCGTGAAGGTGGAGAAGAATCCCGCCCTGCTCAAGAAGAAGCAGGACAACAAGGAATTCCAGATCGTCATGGATCGTCTGGCCGCGAGCGTGAAGGCCGCCCCGGGCAAATGGGGCCGCATCGCCGCCAAGATCCGGGGCGTGTCCGAGGAGACCACCACCGGCGTGCACCGGCTCTACGACATGCAGAAGAAGGGCGAGCTGCTCTTCCCGGCCATCAACGTCAACGACTCGGTGACCAAGTCCAAGTTCGACAACCTCTACGGCTGCCGCGAGTCCCTGGCCGACGGCATCAAGCGCGCCACGGACGTGATGATCGCGGGCAAGGTGGTGGTCGTGGCCGGCTACGGCGACGTGGGCAAGGGCTGCGCCCAGTCCATGCGCGGCTTCGGCGCGCGGGTCCTGGTCACTGAGATCGACCCCATCTGCGCCCTGCAGGCCGCCATGGAGGGCTACGAGGTGATGCCCATGGACGAGGCCGCCGCCCTGGGCGACATCTTCGTCACCGCCACGGGCAACTGGCACGTCATCACCGGCAAGCACATGCTCAAGATGAAGAACGAGGCCATCCTCTGCAACATCGGCCACTTCGACTCCGAGATCGAGATGTCCTTCCTGGAGGAGAACTCCAAGTGCAAGCGGGTTGAGGTCAAGCCCCAGGTGGACAAGTGGACCCTGCCCAACGGCCGCTCGATCATCGTCCTGGCCGAGGGTCGTCTGGTGAACCTGGGCTGCGCCACGGGCCATCCGAGCTTCGTCATGAGCAACAGCTTCACCAACCAGGTTCTGGCCCAGATGGACTTGGCCGCCAACACGTACGAGCCCAAGGTCATGATCCTGTCCAAGAAGCTGGACGAAGAGGTGGCCCGCCTGCATCTGGAGCGCGTGGGCGCCCGGCTGGACAAGCTCACCAAGGAGCAGGCCGCCTACATCGGCGTGTCCCTGGACGGTCCGTTCAAGCCCGACCACTATCGCTACTAGGACGGGGCGGACCAAGCCCTGAAGCGTGAACGCCGCGCCGGACGCCCGCCTGGGTCCGGCGCGGCTTTTTTCGGCCCGCGCCCGTCGATTGACGGGTCCGGCGCGCCTGTATAGGGTCACGGACCGGGAGGAGAGGGAGTGAGAAAGCTGTTCGCCGCCGCGCTGCTGGTCGCGGCATTCTGCTGGAGCGTGCCGGCCTGGGCCCAGGGGATCACCGTCACCGCCTCCTCCACGGCCGCCTCCCTGTTCATGGGCTTCAGCCCGGACAACCTGCTGGACGGCGACCCCAACACGGCCTGGGCCGAGGGCGGCGAGGGCGTGGGCGCGGGCGAGTGGGTGGAGTTCACCTTTCCCGAGGCCGTGACCATGCGGCGGCTGCGGCTGCGCAACGGCGTGCAGGACCCTTCCTGGTTCGAGAAATACAACCGGGTCAAGACCCTGGAGCTGGTCTTCCCGGACGGCGCGCGGCGGCGGGTGGAGCTGGCCGACTCCCGCGACGAGCAGGTGGTGGACCTGGGCGGCGCGCGCGGATCCTGGCTCCGGCTGGTCATCGTGGACGTTTACAACTGCTCGGTGTTCTTCAATTCCAAGACCACCTGCCTGAGCGAGGCGGTCATCGAGACCTCCGCCCCGGAGCATGCCTCCGAGGGGCCGGCGGCCGCGGCCCTGGCCCAGGCCCTGGCGAAGGGGCCGGAGACCCCGGGCAAGGGCGGCAAAGCCGCGGCCGCGGGCGGGCATGATTCCGGGGCGACCGCTCCCGTGCTCAAGACCGAGCCCGCGCCCGCCCGGCCCAAGGGCAAGCCCAGCGACGCCCGCGACGGCGCGGAACTGATGACGGAATTCCAGCGCGGCGGGGACGCGGTCGTTGTGATTCGGGAATATTACCGCCGCCTCATCACCCTGGACGATTCCTTCCCCCAGGTCTTCGCCCGCCAGGTGCGCGAGCAGGAGGCCTTCGTCTTCGAGATGTTCCGGGAGTATCAGCGCAAGCGCAAGACGTACGAAAAGTTCCGCAACGCCCTGCTGGACACGGACAAGCTGTCCATGAAGTTCCAGGCCATCGACCCGGACCGGGTGCGGGTGGAGGTCAGCGGCACCTACACCATCTTCGTGGCCGACACCTACGAGGACGTCCCCGAGAACACCGTCTTCGTGCTCCTGCGCGACGACGGCCAATGGCGCATCCTGGAACGACAGGACGGGGCGGCGGAGCCCAAGAAATGAAAGACGGCCCGGGTATCCGGGCCGTCCTTTTCATTTGTTCCGGCGTCTTGGGCGGGCTACTTGCCATGGAGGCCACCCCGCCCGGACGCCCCTTGCCGCAACCCCGGGCTTGGGCTAGGGTGCTTCCGGTCGGAGGAAGAATGCCGCTAGAGAATCCAGTGTTGACGGCCATCCGGGAGCGCCGCAGCATTCGGCGCTACAGCGCCGATTCCGTTTCCCGCGAAGAGATCGAGGCCATCCTCGAGGCCGGGCGCTGGGCCCCCAGCGGCCTGAACCATCAGGCCTGGCGTTTCCTCGTACTGCGGCCGGACGATCCCCGGCGGGACGCCCTGGCCGGGTTGACCAAGTACGCCCACATCCTGGAGGGGGCCAAGGCCCTGGTCTGCGTCTTCCTGGACCGCTCCGGGATGTATCACCCCATGAAGGACCACCAGGGCGCGGGGGCCTGCCTCCAGAACATGCTCCTGGCCGCCCATTCCCTGGGCCTGGGCGCGGTCTGGATCGGCGAGATCGTGAACCAGGAGCCCCACGTCACCGAGGCCCTGGGACTGAACCCCGCGGACCTGGAACTGCAGGCCGTCGTGGCCCTCGGCCGCCCGGACCAGAAGGGTTCGGCGGACCGCAAGCCGCTTGCCCAGCTTCTGCTGGAGGACATACCGTGACCGATATCCGCGTTTTTCCCCTGGGAATGCTCCAGACCAACTGCTACCTGCTGACCCGTGGCGAGCGGGCCCTGGCCGTGGACCCCGGGGGCGACCCCGGCCCCCTGCTGGAGTTCCTCCGGGACCGCAACCTCGTGCTGGACCGCATCCTGAACACGCACCTGCACTTCGACCACATCGCGGGCAACGCGGCCCTGGCCCGGGCCACGGGAGCCCCGATCCTGGCCTCGGAGGAGGACCGCTTCCTGCTGGAGACCGAGCTGGGCGGGGGCGGCTTCATGGGCCTGCCCGTGGTGGAGACGTTCGACTTCACCCCCCTGGTCGTGGGCGAGACCGAGTTCCTGGGTCTGCCCTGCCTGGTCCTGCCCACGCCCGGTCACACGCCCGGCAGCGTGACCCTGCATTTTCCCGGCCTGGCGGCCGCCTTCGTGGGCGACCTCATCTTCCAGCGCTCCGTGGGGCGCACCGATTTTCCCGGCGGCGACATGAAGGCCCTCCAGGAATCCATCCTGAAGCGGATCTTCAACATGCCGCCGGAAACCGCGCTGTATCCCGGCCACGGCCCGGCCACCACCGCCGGGGACGAGAAAACCCACAACCCCTTCTTCGGGGCCATGACCTATTAGGGAGCCCAGCATGGACGAACTCGGACCCAAGGCGGCGGTCTTCTCCTGCACGCACAAGGCCCAGGGCAACAGCAATGACGCCGCGCACCTCTTCGTGCGCGGGGTGGAGGCCGCCGGCGGCCAGGCCGACACCATCTACCTGCGCAAGATCAAGATCCTGCCCTGCACGGCCTGCGGCATCTGCGAGAAGGACCCGGAGAGCCCCTGCATCCTGGCCGAGAAGGACTACGCGGCCGAGATGTTCGAACTGCTCATGACCGCGCCGTTCGTGTTCTTCTCCTCGCCCATCTATTTCTATCACCTGCCCTCGATCTTCAAGACCTGGATCGACCGCAGCCAGCAGGTCTGGGCCGCCAAGCACAAGGGCGACCCCAAGGTGCTGGGCCTGCCCCGGCGTCCGGCCTACGTCTGCCTCCTGGCGGGACGCAAGGAGGGCGAAAAGCTCTTCGACGGCGCGCTGCTCACGCTGAAGTACTTCCTGGACAGCTTCAACTTGGAGCTCCGCGACCCCATGACCCTCAAGGGCGTGGACAAGGTGGGCGACCTGGAGAAGGACGAGGCCGCCACGGACGCGCTCTTCAACCTCGGCAAGACCGCCTGGGAGCGCTACGCCGCCGAGGCCAAGAAGGGCTAGCCGTGCTCGGGCGGCTGCGGCGGGGCCTGTCCGCGCTGGGGCTGCTGGAGTCCCGCTGCCCGGCCTGCGGTTCGCTCCAGGAGGGGCCCGCCCGGCTCTGTCCGGCCTGCGCCGCGCGCCTCGCGCCGCGCCTGGGCGGATACTGTCCCGGCTGCGGGGCCCTGGCCCAGGACCCCGGCTTGCCGCCGCTGCTCTGCCTCCAGTGCTCGGCCGAGCCCCGGCCCTGGGACCGGCTCTATTTTCACGGGCCCTACGAGGGGCTGCTGCGCGACCTGATCCTGCGCTACAAGTTCGCCCGCTCCCTGGGCCTGGGGCGGCTGCTCCAAGGCCTGGCCCTGGACGCCTTCCGGCCCGGCGGCGGGCCCCTGCCCGAGCTGCTGGTCCCGGTGCCGCTGCATCCCTGGCGGCTGCTCTGGCGCGGCTACAACCAGAGCCTGGAACTGGCCCGGCTGCTGGCGCGGCGTTCGGGCCTGCCCCTGGCGGCGCGGGCCCTGCGCCGGGTGCGGCGGACCACGCCGCAGACCCGCGTGCCCGGCCACCGGCGGCGCGAGAACATCCGCAACGCCTTTGCCGCCGATCCGGCCCTGGTGGGAGGACGGCGGGTGCTCCTGGTGGACGACGTGCTGACCACCGGCGCGACCCTGGAAGAGGGGGCCAGGACCCTGCGGCGCGCCGGGGCGGCGCGGGTGGAGGTTTTGGTCCTGGCCAAGACGCCGTGAGCAACATGCTGGACTGAATGACTTTTTTCCTCGGCCGGCGGGAAGAAAAAAATGCGCGCCGGGGCTTGACTTTCGACCCCCACTGCGGATAATTTCCCCCTTCTCGAACGATGGAGGATTACGCAATGTTCGCAATCATTGAAACCGGCGGGAAGCAGTTTCGCGTCGAGGAAGGCCTCGAGTTCAACGTGGAGCTCCTGAACGTCGAACCCGGCTCCGAGCTGGCCATCGACAAGGTGCTGCTCGTGGACAAGTCCGGCGACACCAAGATCGGAACCCCTTACGTCGAGGGCGCCAAGGTGGCCTGCCAGGTGCTCGGCCATGCCCGCGGCGAGAAGATCATCGTCTTCCACAAGAAGAAGCGCAACGACTTTCACAAGAAGCAGGGCCACCGTCAGGACTTCACCCGCCTGAAGGTCACGTCCATCCAGGCTTAGCAGGAGGTCAGTCATGGCTCACAAGAAAGCAGGCGGCAGCTCCAGGAACGGCCGCGACAGTCAGGGCCAGCGCCGGGGCGTGAAGCGCTACGGCGGCCAGCAGGTTCTGGCGGGCAACATCCTGGTGCGCCAGCTGGGCACCAAGATCCACCCCGGCAAGAACGTCGGCGTCGGCAAGGACTGGACCCTGTTCGCCCTCATCGACGGCGTGGTGAAGTACGAGAAGTACACCCGCAACAACAAGGTCAAGACCCGGGTTCACATCGTCCCGGCCGAGGCCTAGTCCCTTTTCGGCATCAGCGGGGCAGGGGACGCGCGCCGCGCGTCCCCTGCCTTTTTTTGTCCCGGCGCGCGGATCGCGCCCCGGCGTTGCCCTCGGACCCGGGGCAGGGTAGAGGTTCCCCATGCGGTTCATCGACGAAGCCACCATCACCGTGCGCTCCGGCAAGGGCGGCAACGGCTGCGTCTCCTTCCGACGGGAGAAGTACATCCCCAAGGGCGGCCCGGACGGCGGCGACGGCGGCAGGGGCGGCGACGTGGTCCTCATGGCCGCCGAACGCATCCTCACGCTCTACGACTTCCGGCTCAAGCGCCTCTACGAGGCCCGCAACGGCGAGAGCGGCAAGGGCAAGGACCGCTACGGGGCCAACGCCGCCGACCTGGTCCTGGAACTGCCCGTGGGCACCCAGGTCTTCGAGGTGGCCGAGGACGGCTCCGAGACCTTCCTGGCCGACCTGACCGTCCCGGGCGAGCCCGTGGTGGCCTGCAAGGGCGGCGACGGCGGCCGGGGCAACATCCATTTCAAGTCCGCCGTGAACCAGGCCCCGCGTCGGGCGGACAAGGGCTGGCCCGGCGAGGAGAAGCGGCTCCGCCTGGAGCTGAAGATCCTGGCCGACGTGGGTCTGCTCGGCCTGCCCAACGCGGGCAAGTCCACCTTCCTCGCCGCCGTGTCGGCGGCCCGGCCCAAGATCGCGGCCTACCCCTTCACCACGCTCACCCCGAACCTCGGCGTGCTCCACGACGACGAGGGGCGGCGGCTGGTCATCGCGGACATCCCCGGCCTCATCGAGGGCGCCAGCCAGGGCCTGGGCCTGGGGCACAAGTTTCTCAAGCACGTGGAACGCACGCGTTTCCTGGTGCACCTGCTCGGCGCGGACGAGATCAGGGAGGACGATCCCTTCCTGGGTTTCCGCCTGCTGGACGAGGAACTGGAGCGTTTCGACCCGCGCCTGGCCCGCAAGGACCAGATCCGGGTGGTGAACAAGATCGACCTCCTGGACGCCGGACGGCTGGAGGCGCTCCAACGCGAGGCCGCCGAGGCCGGGCTTTCCGTGTTCTTCGTCTCGGCCCTGCGCGGCGACGGGCTGGAGTATCTGGTGGACGAAATTTGGCGTCGCAACCTGGCCCTCGAAGAGCCCCGGGACGCGGCCGAAGGGGGCGAGGCGTCATGACCGCCGGAGAGGACAGGAAAGCGGCCCTCGAACGGGCCCGGCGCGTGGTGGTCAAGGTCGGCAGCGCCATCCTGACCACCAAGGCGGGGCTCGACCCCCGCGCGGTGAACCGTCTGGCCGACCAGCTGTCCGGGCTGCACGACCGGGGCCTGGAGCTGGTCCTGGTCTCCTCCGGAGCCGTGGCCGCCGGACGAGGCCTCATGCGCTCCCTGAACCAGGAAAGCGCGCTGGAGCTCACCGACCTGCCCGGCAGGCAGGCCGCCTCGGCCATCGGCCAGAGCCGCCTCATGCACGAGTACGACGAGGCCTTCGCCCGCTACGGCAAGGCCACGGCCCAGGTCCTGCTCACCCGCGACGACCTGCGCCACCGCCAGCGCTTCCTCAACGCCCGCAACACCATGCGCCGCCTTCTGGACTGGCGCGTGATCCCCATTGTCAACGAGAACGACACCGTGGCCGTGGCCGAGCTGGAGTTCGGGGACAACGACACCCTGGCCAGCCTGACCATCGACCTCATTCAGGCCGACCTGTTCATCAACCTCACCTCGGCCGATGGCGTGTTCGACAAGAATCCCGACCAGCACCCCGAGGCCCGCTGCCTGACCTGCATCGAGGACATCGGGGCCCTGGACCTGGCCCGCATGTGCAGCGGCAAGACCAGCGTGGGCTCGGGCGGCATGTACTCCAAGCTGCGGGCAGCGCGCCGCGCCGCCCAGTTGGGCGTGCCCTCCCTGGTGGTCTCCGGCCGCACACCCTTCGTGCTGGAAAAGGTCTTCGACGGCGCGGAGATGGGCACCTGGATTCCGGCCTGCGGCCACCGCGTCTCCCACCGCAAGTTCTGGATGGCCTACCACGCCGACCCGGTGGGCGAGATCCGCGTGGACGCCGGGGCGGCCAAGGCCCTGACCAAGGGCGGCAAGAGCCTCCTGCCCGCGGGCATCGCCGGGGTGGAGGGCCGCTTCGCCAAGGGCGCGCTCGTGCGCATCAGCGGGGCCGACGGGCTGGAGCTGGGCGTGGGCCTGAGCAACTATTCGGCCGCCGACCTGCGCAAGATCATGGGCCGCCGGACCTCGGAGATTGAGGAAGTCCTGGGGCAGGCGCCCTATCCCGAGGCCGTGCACCGCGACAACATGCTGCTCGACGCCGCGCTCTGACCCCGTGCGCCCGCTCCACCGCGACCGCAACCTCCTGCTCATCTTCGGCGTCACCCTGGTGGCGATCATGAGCGTCGCGGGCCTCATGCCCGCGCTGCCGGTGATGATCCGCGACCTCGCCATCCCGGCCTCGTCCATCGGCTGGGTCATCACGGCCTTCACCCTGCCGGGCGTGGTCATGGCCCCGGTAGGCGGCGTGCTGGCCGACCGCCTGGGCCGCAAGAAGGTCCTGGTGGCCGCGCTGGTCCTCTTCGGCCTGGCGGGCGGGGCCTGCTTCTTCGTCCACAGCGCGCCCGCGCTCTACGCCCTGCGCGTGCTCCAGGGCATCGGCGCGGGCCCCCTGGGCGTGCTCAACGCCACGCTCATCGGCGACCTTTTCGAGGGCCGCGAGCGGGCCACGGCCATGGGCTACAACGGCGGGGTCCAGGCCCTGGGCACCGCGCTCTTCCCGGCCATCGGCGGCCTGCTGGCCCAGCTGGGCTGGAACTGGCCCTTCCTGATGAACGTCCTGGCCCTGCCCCTGGCCTTGGCCGTGGCGCTCCTGCTGGACAATCCCGAGCCGCGCCGGAGCCAGTCCTTCGGGACCTACATGCGCGCGGCGCTTTCGCGCATGCGCACGCGCCGGGTGCTCTCGCTGTTCGCTCTGACCTTCGGCACCTTCGTCCTGCTCTTCGGAGCCTTCGTCACCTATCTGCCCGTGCTCCTGCACGAAAGCTTCGACGCCCGGCCCGCCGAGATCGGGGGCATCATCTCCCTTTCGGCCCTGACCACGGCCCTGGCCGCCTCCCAGCTCGGCCGCCTCTCGGCCCGCTTCGGCGAGCTCCGGCTCCTGCGCACGTCCTTCCTGCTCTACATCGCGGCCTTCCTGCTCATGCCGCGCCTGCCCGTCCTCTGGCTCGCCGCGCTGCCCATCGTGCTCCTGGGCCTGGCCCAGGGCCTCAACCTGCCGAGCCTGATGACCATGCTCTCGGGCGAGGCCGGGCTGGAGAACCGGGCCGCGGTCATGGCCGTGAACGGCATGCTCCTGCGCCTGGGCCAGACCGTGGCCCCGCCGCTCATGGGCTTGGTCTTCGCGGGCTTCGGCCTGTCCTCCGTGTTCTCGGCGGCGGCGCTCCTGGCCCTGAGCCTGCTGGCCGTGGCCTGGCTGTCTCTGCGCTAGACAATCCCGATCAAAACACTCGGTTGACGTCCCATCCCAAGTGGTTATGTAGGGGCCTGTCACAGAATACCGCCCTGCCGGGCCATTCGGAGGAAATCATGTCCAAGATCGCCATTCCCACCCGCGACGGCGTGGTGGACGAGCATTTCGGTCACTGCCAGGCCTTCACCGTCTACGAGGTGAACGAGTCCAAGGCCATCGTCGGCGAGACGAGCTTCACCCCGCCGCCGGCCTGCGGCTGCAAGTCCAACCTCATCCCCATCCTGGTGGAGATGGGCGTCACGGCCCTGGTGGGCGGCAACATGGGCGAGGGCGCGGTGGTGCGCCTGCGCGAGGCGGGCATCGACGTCACGCGCGGGGCCGCCGGTCCGGTGCGCCAGGCGGCCGAGGCCTGGCTGTCCGGCGAGCTCAAGGACGCCGAGATCATCTGCCACTCCCACGGCGACGGCCACGAGTGCGGCCATCATCACTGAGCCGCGTCCACGACGCATGAACAAGAAGCGGGCCGCCCTAGAGCGGCCCGCTTTCATTTTCGGTCGCGGCGCTCAGCGCGCCAGATCGTCCAGGTGTCCGCGCAGGATCGCCCCGGAGCGCCGGAGGGCCTCCAACTCGCCGGGGTCCAGGGGCGCGTCCAGGATCTGCTCCACGCCGCCCGCCCCCACCACGCAGGGCATGGACAGGCAGACGTCGGCCAGGCCGTAATGGCCCTCGGCCAGGGTGGATACGGTGAGCACGCTCTTCTGGTCCCGCACCACGGCCTCCACGATGCGGCACAGGGAGAGGCCGATGGCGTAGGCCGTGGAGCCCTTGCGGTCGATGATGTCGTAGGCCGCCCGGGTCACTCCCTCCTGGGTCGCCTCGCGGAAGGCCGCGCCGCAGCCCATGCCCCGCTCCTCGCAGAACAGCTCCAGCGGGATGCCCGAGATGTTGCAGCGGCTCCAGAGAAGGACCTCGGAGTCGCCGTGTTCGCCGAGCACGTGGGCGTGGACGTTGCGGGGGTCCACCCGGCAATGCTCGGCCAGCAGGGAGCGGAAGCGCGAGCTGTCGAGCACCGTTCCCGAGCCCAGCACCTGGCCGGGCGGCAGGTTGGAGGCCCGCAGGGCTACGTGGGTCACGATATCCACCGGGTTGGTGGCCAGGAGGAGCAGGGGGCGGCCGCCCGCGGCCGTGATCCGCTCCACGATCCCGGCCACGGCCGCGGCGTTGGTCTTCATGAGCTCCAGCCGGGTCTGGCCGGGTTTCTGGGCCGCGCCCGCCGTGATCACCACGATGTCGGCGTCGGCGCAGTCCTCGGGCCCGCCCACGGCGATGTTCATGGGCCCCACCAGGGGCAGGCCGTGGCGCAGGTCCATGGCCTCGCCCTCGGCCCTGCGACGGTCGATGTCCAGCAGGAGGAGGTCCGTGGCCAGACGGCGGATGGTCATGGCGTAGGCGAAGGCGCAGCCGACCTTGCCCAGGCCGACCACGGCCACCTTCACCCGGCGGTCCTGGGTCGTCATGCGGATATCCTCCCTGGGGCCGCGTCAGGAGAAGTGGAGTCCCACTTCGTCCAGCACGACCTTGAGGTACATGAGCTTGGGGCCGCCGCCCATGAGCACGGCGAGCCAGGCGGCTTCGAGGATCTCCTCGCGGCTGGCCCCGGACTTCACGGCGTTGGCCACGTGCACGGCGATGCACCAGTCGCACTGGTTGGCCACGGCCAGGGACACCAGGGTCAGGTTCTTGGCCTTGCCGTCCAAGGCGCCCTCGGCCTTGGCGTTCTTCATGAATTCCATGAGGGAGTCGAACTGGGGCGGGGTGGACTTCTTCAGTTCCTTGAACAGGGCATTGGCTTCTTCCAGCAGGGTCATCTCGGCCTCCTTGGGTTGGGATGCGGGGAATGGTCAGGGGTCGAAGGCGGGTACGGACAGTTCGCGTTCGATGCTCTCGGCGTCGCCGTAATGCAACTGCACCAGCCTGAGCAGGTGCGGAAAGCTCTCTTCGTCCACGGCGGTGAATTCCAGGGCCAGACCGGCGGGGTCCGAGCGGATCACGCGGGCCTCGGCCTCGATGGACAGGTCCGGGGCCAGGGCGATGCGGAAGCCGCATGCCTGCCCCGGTTCGAGGTCCGGCAGGGGGGTGGTCAGGGCGCCCTTGAGGCTCAAGTCCAGGGTCGTGACGGGACGGTCCTCGCCGTGGACCGTCACCAGGGCCTCGTGTCCGGTGCGCACTCGGGTGCGACGTCTCCTGTTCTCGTCCATGGGGCCTCCGCGAATCAAGCAACGCCGATGGCTGGACAATACCCCCCGTCTGGGCGTATGGCAACCCGCATCGGTCTAATCCGCCCCGTGGAAACGGCCGATAAGAGGAGCAAGGGAGCCAGTCATGCGCCAGTTCAAAAGGTTGCTGCAACACACCCTCAACCCGCTGCACGTCTATTGCCGCCTCTGCAGCGCGGGGGTGGCCCCGGTCAACGCCCAGCGCGTCTGCCGCATCTACGAGCGGTTCCTCTACCGCCTCGTCCTTTCCTGATCTCTCCGCCCCCCGCTCCGTGTTGACAGGCCCGGGGCTTCGGGGGAATATCCTCCATTCCCGCCAGCTCATGGGAGGAGCAATGAATCAGGACGCTCAGGTCGCGGCCGACATGGACCGCAACCGGCTCAAGGCCCGGATGATCATCGAGGCCCTGCCGTACATCCGCCAGTTCTACCACCAGACCGTGGTCATCAAGTACGGCGGCAACGCCATGATCGACGAGGCCCTCAAGCAGAGTTTCGCCCAGAGCGTCGTGCTGCTCAAATACATCGGGATCAACCCCGTGGTGGTCCACGGCGGCGGACCCCAGATCGGCAAGATGCTCAAGGCCCTGAACATTTCCTCCGAGTTCCGCCAGGGCTACCGGGTCACGGACCAGGCCACCATGGACGTGGTGGAGATGGTCCTGGTGGGCCAGGTGAACAAGAGCATCGTCAATCTCATCAACCAGGCCGGGGGCCGGGCCGTGGGCCTCTCCGGCAAGGACGGCGTGCTCATCGAGGCCGAGCAGAAGGAGCTGGCCGTGGAGCGCAAGGACGCCCCGCCGGAGATCATCGACCTGGGCAAGGTGGGCGAGGTGGCCCGCATC
Organism: Desulfovibrio aminophilus; assembly: GCF_023660105.1. Classification (NCBI taxonomy): domain Bacteria; kingdom Pseudomonadati; phylum Thermodesulfobacteriota; class Desulfovibrionia; order Desulfovibrionales; family Desulfovibrionaceae; genus Desulfovibrio; species Desulfovibrio aminophilus. The sequence continues at coordinate 138,534 of NZ_JAMHGA010000018.1, forward strand.
AACACGGGCCTGCTGGACGCCGTGGCCAAGGAGGGCTTCATCCCGGTCATCGCGCCCGTGGGCGTGGACGCCGACGGCGAGACCTACAACATCAACGCCGACTCCGTGGCCGGGGCCGTGGCCGCGGCCATGAACGCCAAGCGCCTCTATCTCCTCACCGACGTGCCCGGCCTGTTGGACAAGACCGGCGACCTGGTCAGCTCCCTGACCACCCGCCGGGCCCTGGAGTTCATGCAGGACGGCACCATCACCGGCGGCATGATCCCCAAGATCCGCTGCTGCCTGGAGGCCCTGGCCAGCGTGGAGAAGGCCGCCATCCTCGACGGCCGGGTGGAGAACTGCGTGCTCCTGGAACTCTTCACCGACTCGGGCGTGGGCACCGAAATCACCAGCTAGGAGGCTCCCATGAAGGCCGTCGCCGTGGTCGGCTTCAAGAAGTCCGGCAAGACCGCCCTGACCCTCGAATTGTTGGAGGCGGCCCGTTCGCTCGGCCTCTCCGTGGCCGCCGGAAAGCACTCGCACCACGGCTTCGACGAGAAGGAGGGCACGGACACGGCCCGCTTCCGCGCCCTGGGCTGCCCGGTGCTGGCCTGGTCCCCGGGCGGGGCCCAGGTCTTCTGGCCCGACGGCCGCACCCTGCCGGACCTGGCCCCGCTGGTCACGGCGGACCTGCTCGTCTGCGAGGGCGGCAAGACCCAGGGCCTCATGCCCCGGATCATCCTGGCCGACGACGAGGCCACGGCCCGGGAACTGGAACCCGAACTGGCCATCGCCGTCTGCGGCAAGGCCCAGCTGCCCGGCCTGCCCCGGCTGGAGGACCCCGAGGCCCTGGCCCGGCTGGCGGCCGACAAGGGCTTCCTCCTGCCCGGCCTGAACTGCGGCGGCTGCGGCCGCGAGGACTGCCGCGCCCTGGCCGTGGACATCGTGGCCGGAAAGGCCTCCCCCTCGGACTGCGTCTCCCTGCACGGAGGCCTGAGCGTGAGCGTGGGCGGCCGCCCCCTGGCCCTGAACCCCTTCGTGGCCCGGATGTTCGGCGCGGGCGTGCTGGCCATGCTGGCCGAGCTCAAGGGCTTCGGCCCCGGCGACGTCGAGATCAGACTGGAACGCTGATGGAACAGGGATTTTTCCAGGTCCTGAGCCGCGCGGCCTTCGAGGGCCTGCTGCGGCGTTTTTCCCCGCTTCCGGCGGAGACCCTGCCCCTGGGCCAGTGCCTGGGCCGGGTCCTGGCCGAGGACGTGGCCGCGCCCGAGGACCTGCCGCCGCGTCCGCGCTCCTGCATGGACGGCTACGCGCTGCGCGCCCGGGACGTGTTCGGCTCCTCGGAGAGCGCCCCGTCCTACCTGGAGATCGCCGGAGAGATCGCCGTGGACCGGGCTCCGGATTTTTCCTTGGAGGCGGGGACCTGCGCGCGCATCCCCACCGGCGGGGTGCTGCCCGAGGGCGCGGACGCCGTGCTCATGGTCGAGCACGGGCACGAGATGTCCGGCACCCTGGAGGCCCGCAAGAGCCTGGCCCCGGGCGAGAACGTCATGCTCGGCGGCGAGGACGCACGCGCGGGCGAGACGGCCCTGGCCGCCGGAACCGCGCTGCGCGTGCCCGAACTGGGCCTGCTGGCGGCCTTGGGTGTGACCCGGGCCCCGGTGCGCCGCCGGGCGCGGGTGGCGGTCCTGTCCACGGGCAACGAGGTGGTGTCCCCGGACGCCGTGCCCCGGCCCGGCCAGGTGCGGGACGTGAACAGCCTGGCCCTGGCCTGTCTGGCCCGCGAGGCCGGGGCCGAGGCCGCGACCCTGGGCATCGCGCCCGACCGCCTGGAATCCCTGCGCGCGGCCCTGCTGACCGCCCTGGAGACGAGCGACTGCGTGCTCCTCTCCGGCGGCAGCTCCGTGGGCTCGCGCGATCTCACCGTGGCCGCCCTGGACTCCCTGCCCGATTCCGAAATCCTGGCCCACGGCGTGGCCCTGTCCCCGGGCAAGCCCACCATCCTGGCCCGCGTGGGCGGCACGCCCGTGCTCGGCCTGCCCGGCCAGGTCACCTCGGCCCAGGTGGTCATGCTCGTGCTGGTCCAGCCCTTCCTGCGCCACCTCATGGGCCGGGCCGACGCCTTTGATCCGCTCCTGCGGCCCTCGCGCCCGGCGGAGCTGGCCCGCAACCTGGCCTCCAAGCCCGGCCGCGAGGACTACGTGCGCGTGCGGCTGGAGCCCCGCGAAGGGCGGCTTCCCCTGGCCCAGCCGCTGCCCGGCAAGTCCGGCCTGCTCACGACCCTGCTCCAGGCCCAGGGCCTGATCGCCGTCCCGGCCGACCGCGAAGGACTCTACGCGGGCGCGGCCGTGGACGTCTGGCTCATCTAGGGCCGCGCCGCCTTCCGCCGCCTCTGCCGTCCCGCCGCCGAGCGGGTCTTGTCTGCATCGCGTTCGGTGTTATCCTGGATGAAAAGGAGTCCGTCATGGATGCGCCGCGCCGTTCCCTTCTGAAATGGCTCGGGGCCGGGGCCCTGGCCCTGGCGGGCTGGTGCTGGGGTCTGCTGCCCGGGTCCGTGCGCGCGGCGGTGAACGCCCGCTTTCCCACCCGCACCGTGGACGACGACGTATTCCGCTTCGACGCCCGCGCGGGCGAGGTGGTCTGGCCGGGAAACCGCCGCGAGCCCTACGTCCTGCGCCTGGACGGCCTGCTGGAGTCGCCCCGGGAAATGACCTGGGACGAACTGCGCGCCCTGCCCCGGGTGGAGCGCACCGTGGACTTCCACTGCGTGGAGGGCTGGAGCGTCCAGGACGTGCCCTGGGGCGGGGTGGATTTCAAGAGCCTCTTCGCGGGGGTGCGCCCGCTGCCCACGGCCACGCACGTGGTCTTCCACTCCCTGGGCAAGACGAAATACCCGCCCGAGGGCGCGGACCAATACATCGAGTCCTTCCCCATCGCGGACCTGCTCCGGCCGGACCTGGGGTACATGCTGGCCCTGGAGCTGGAGGGACAGCCCCTGCCGCACGAGCGGGGAGCCCCGGCACGGGTTGTCTGCCCCTTCGATCTGGCCTACAAAAGCATCAAGTTCGTGACCCGGGTGGAATTCACGGACCGCGCCGTGCCAGGCTGGTGGACCCGGGCCAACCCGATCTATCCCGTGAGCGCGCCCGTTCCCGCGTCCCGGCTGCGGGTCAGGGACCCCCGCCGGGGCTAGGCGCGCCCCAGGAGACCGCATGGACAGCGCCCGCCCCCTGTTGGCCGAGATGGCTCCCGACTTCCCGCTGCAATACGCGGGCAACCTCTTCACGGACACCACCGAGTTCATGAGCATCGGCTACGGCGACGTGATCGTCGTGGGCGGGGCGCACTACCTCGTGCTGCGCGACGAGGCCGAGCGCCGCTTCGGCATGGAGGACCCCAAGTTCTGGGTCAAGCGCTGCCGCCACCTGGAGAGCGGCGAGCGGCGCATCCTCAAGCTGGAGTTCTTCGAGAACTTCCCGGTGCGCATCGGCTCCTTCGAGGCCCGCTGCTACCGCAGCCCGCAGAAGGAGTCGCGCATCCTGGACCTCACGCGCGGCGACCCCCGCTTCATGCAGGGCGAGACCTTCCTGGACGCGGCCGGGCGCAACGTGCGCGTGCTGGAGGTGGTCCAGGGCCGCCGCCTGGACACGCTCATCGAGGACCTGGACATGGACCACGCGACCTATTTCCGGGAGCGCTTCCCGGAGGTGCTCGACCGGTTCCTGGGGGCCTGCGAGGCGTTGCGCTTCCTGCACGAGCGCGGGGAGAAGCACGGCGACGTGCGGCGCGACCACATCTTCGTGGAGTACAAGGGCGGGGCTTGGCGCTGGATCGACTTCGACTACGCCTTCGACTTCCACGAGAACCCCTTCGGCCTGGACCTCTTCGGCCTGGGCAACATCCTCGTCTTCCTCACGGCCAAGGGCACGCCCACGCCCATGAACATCCCGGCCGAGGCGGCGGCCACGCTCACGGGCGGGGACATGTCCATCGTCTTCGGCAACCGCCTGGTGAATCTGCGCAAGCTTTATCCGTACATCCCGGAGGACCTGAACCGGGTGCTCCTGCACTTCTCGGCCGCCAGCGAGGTCTTCTACGACTCGGTGGAGGAACTGGCCGGGGACCTGCGGGCCTGCCGCGCCCGGCTGTGAAAGGAGACGCGCCATGAACGAGAAGCACATCCTGGTGGCCTTCGACGGCTCGGAAAACGCCCTGCGGGCCGTGGACTACGTGGGCAAGATGGCCGGGGGCATGCCCGGGGCCAGGGTCCGGCTGCTCTACGTGGAGCGCCTGCCGGAGCGGGATTTCTTCGAGACCGAGGCGGCCTGGAAGGACGCCTGCCGGGTTCAGGCCGACGCCGCGCGCCAGGCCCTGGCCTCGGCCGTGGAGCGGCTCAAGGCGGCGGGCCTGCCCCCGGACGAGGTGGACGACCGCTACCTGCCGAGTTGTCGCTCTCCGCGCAACGAGGCCCCGGCGTGCAGCCTGGGCACGAGCATCGCCCGGGACATCGTGGGGGCCATGGACGAGGGCGGCTTCGGCACCGTGGTCATCGGCCGCCGGGGCGTGTCCAAGGCCGAGGAATTCCTGTTCGGCAGCGTGTCCACCAAGGTCATGCACCTGGCCAGGGACTGCGCGGTCTGGGTGGTGGCGTAACCCCGGCTTGAACCCGAACAGGAGGCGGCCATGTTCGAGGAATGCCATCTGGAAGAATACCGGACGCTGCGCAAGGAGATCGACTCCAACCAGCAGATCGTCTCGAACCTGTTCAAGGTGAACGCCTCCGTGACCGCGGGCATCATCGGCTTCGGCCTGTCGGAAAACGCGGCGGGCGGGGCCGTGTTTCTCGCCGCCTACGCCCTGCTGATCCCCTCGATCCTCTACACCGCCTCGCAGCAGGAGGTCATCGCGGGCATCTCGCAGTACATCCGGGTCGTGCTGGAGCCGAAACTCGGCCTGGGCTGGGAGCGGTCGCTCCATCTGTTGCGGACGCGCGGGCTGTCGCCGGAAAGGAGCCGGTTCCACAGGGCGATGGTGGGGTTCTACATGATTCTCGCCCTGGTCCCGGTGCTGGCGCTGGCCATGGCTCCCGACATTCCCTTGATGTCGCCGTCGTTCTGGCTGGCGGTCCTGCTGGGCGGGTTCACGGCATTCTTGTCCCGGAGGATACGGAGGGCCTGCGATGTCGGGTTCCACCGCGAATACGCCGAGGCTTGGCGCTCGGCGCTTGGATTGCAGGCGGAAGCAGGGGACGGGCCGGACGGCGGCTGAGGCTGTGCTGGCCTCTTCTCTCCGCCTTTCTATGAATGGGGCGAAGCCCCCGAAGCCCCCGAAGCCCCCGGAGCCCCACCGCCGGCCATGCGCGTCAGCTCGGCCGCGATCTCGGCCTGGTCGAGTCTCCGGCAGCGGGTGTAGGTGGCGCCGTCCTCGACCTCCTTGCTGACCAGGAAGTGCCGCTCGGCCAGGGACGCCAGCTGGGGCCAGTGGGTGATGAGCAGCATCTGCTGGCGGCCCGCCAGGGCCTTCAGCTTGTCGCCCACCTTGTTCAGGGTGTGGCCGCCGATGCCCGCGTCCACCTCGTCGAAGATGAGCGTGGGCGACTCCTCCGAGCTTTTCAGGCTGGTCACGGCCAGGAGGAAGCGCGAGAGTTCGCCGCCCGAGGCGATCTTGTCCAGGGGCCGGGGCGGCTGGCCCGGGTTGGGCACCCAGAGCAGCCGGGCGCGGTCCTCGATCAGCCCGGGGTAGGGCTCGGAGGGCTCGAAGGCGTATTCCACGCGGGCGTGCTCGGAGAAGCCCAGGCCGCGCAACTCGTCCTCCAGGGCGCGGCAGAGCCGTTCCCCGGCCGCGCGGCGGGCCGCGTTGAGCCGGGCCAGGGCCTGGCCCAGGCGGGTGGCGGCCGCGGCCTCCTCCTTGTCCAGGCGCTTCAGGTCCAGGCCGCAGGAATCCAGGAAATTCAGGTTCTCGACGATCTCGTCCTTGAGCGCGAGGATCTGCTCCAGGCTCTTGTTCAGCTTGCGCTTGAGCCGGGAAATCTCGAACAGCCGGGACTCCAGGGCGTCCAGGTCCACGCTCCCGCCGTCCTCGGCCTCGGCCCGGCGCAGGCGGTTGGCCAGGGCCTGGAGCCGCAGCCGGAAGTCCTCCACGGCCAGCCGCTCCTCCTCGAATTCGGGCAGCAGGGCGGACACGGCCTCCATGTCCCGGGCCAGGGCGGCCACGCCTTCGATGAGCGGCGAGTCGCTCCCCAGGATGTCCAGGGCCTCGGCCAGGGCCTTGTCCGCGCGCTCGCGGTCCCGCGCGCCCTCCTTGCGGGCCAGGAGTTCCTCCTCCTCGCCGGGCAGGGGATCGACCTTCTCGATCTCCGCGCGCTGGAATTCCAGGAAATCCCGCTGGCGGGCCAGCTCCTCGGTGCGGGCCGTCAGTTCGCGGCGGCGCTCCAGGATGCGGCGCAGTTCGGACAGGGCCTCCTCGCGCTCGGCCAGGAGGGACTGCTCGGGCAGGAATCCGTCCAGAATGCGGGCCTGGTACGCGGGCTGGAGGAGTTTCTGCTGGCCGTGCTGGGAGGTGTGCAGCACGAGCGAGGGCCGCAGTTCGAGCACGGCCTCCTGGGAGCCCAGGCGGTCGTCCAGAAAGAGGCGGGAACGGCCGGTTTCGGCCGAGAGTTCGCGGCGGATGACGAGGTCGCCCTCGGGCCGGGCGAAGAGGGCCTCGACCACGGCCTTTTCCTTGCCCGGCCGGACCATCTCCGCGCCCATGCGCTCGCCGGTGAGGAAGTCGATGGCGCGCAGGATGAAGGACTTGCCCGCGCCGGTTTCGCCGGTGAGCACGTTCAGGCCCTTGGAGAATTCCAACTCCGCGTCCTCGATGAGGGCCAGGTCGCGGATGCGCAGCAGTTCGAGCATGGGTGTCCCTTCAGGCTCCCTTAAACTCGGCCGGTGCGGGAATCAAGCGCGGTCACTGCTTGAGCCTCGGGTCCAGGAGGTCGCGCAGGGATTCGCCCAGCAGGTTATAGCCGAGCACCGTGAGCAGGATGGCCAGCCCCGGGAAGACCGAGAGCCAGGGCGCGATGCCGAGCACGTCCTTGCCCTCCATGAGCATGTTGCCCCAGGACGGGTCTGGCGGCTGCACGCCCAGGCCCAGGAAGCTCAGCGAGGACTCCACCAGGATGGCCCCGGCCACGCCCAGGCTGGCCGAGACGAGCACCGGGGCCAGGGCGTTGGGCAGGATGTGCCGGAGCAGGATGCGGCCCGGGCCCGCCCCGGCCACGCGCGCGGCCAGCACGAAGTCCCGGGACTTGAGGGTCAGGGTCTCGGCCCGCACGAGCCGGGCCACGCCCATCCAGGAGGTCAGGCCGATGACGATCATGATGTTCGTCAGGCTCGGTTCCAGGAAGGCGATGACCGCCAGGATGAGGAAGAAGGACGGGAAGCAGAGCATCACGTCCACCCCGCGCATGACGATCTCGTCGGTGAGCTTGCCGAAGTATCCGGCCACCAGCCCCAGGGCCAGGCCGATGGCCGTGGAGATGCCCACGGCCACGAAGCCGACCCAGAGCGAGACCCGGCCGCCCCAGAGGATGCGCGAGAACACGTCGCGGCCCAGGGCGTCGGTGCCCAGGGGGTGGGTCCAGGACGGCGGCTGGAGGATGACGTTCACGTCGATGTCCAGGGGGTTGAAGGGCGCGATCCAGGGAGCCAGGACGGCGGCCAGGGACATGACGCCCACCAGCCCCAGCCCCAGCACGAGCAGGCCGTGGCGCGAGAGGAACGAGGGCCGTTTCAGCACGCTCATGCTGACTCCCCGCCGGAGCGGCGCGCGCGCGGGTCGGCCAGGCCGTAGCCCAGGTCCGCCAGGAGGTTGCCCGCCAGGGTGAGCACCGCGCCGAGCACGAGGCTGCCCATGATGAGCGGATAGTCCCGGGCCATGACCGCCTGGTAGAAGAGCTGGCCCAGGCCGGGCAGGGCGAAGATGGACTCGATGATCACGCTGCCGCCGATGAGCCCGGGCACGGACAGGCCGAGGATGGTGATCACCGGCATGAGGGCGTTGCGCAGGGCGTGGCGGAAGATCACCGTCCGCTCGGGCAGGCCCTTGGCCCGGGCGGTCATGATGTAGTCCTGGCGCAGGACCTCCAGCATGGAGGCGCGCATGAAGCGCGAGAGCCCGGCCAGGGAGCCGAAGGTGTAGATGAAGATGGGCAGGGCCAGGTGCCGGGCCAGGTCCGCGGCCTTGCCCCAAAAGGACAGGTGCGGGAAGTCCAGGGAGGTGATGCCCGAGATGGGCAGCACGGGCCAGTGGATGCCCAGGGCCAGCATGAGCAGCAGGGCCAGCCAGAACCCGGGCATGGCGAAGCCGATGAACACGAGCACGGTCATGGAGCGGTCGAAGGGGCCGTTGCGTTTCCAGGCCGAGAGCACGCCGATGGGCACGGCCAGGAGCAGGGTCAGGATCAGGGAGGCCACGTTCATGCCGAAGGTCAGCGGCAGGCGCTCCTCGATCTTGTCCCACACGGGCCGGTTGTCGCCGGACACGGACTGGCCGAAGTCGAAGGTGGCCAGCCGGGCGATCCAGCGGCCGTACTGCACGTGGATGGGCTGGTCCAGGCCGTAGAGCTTCTCCAGGCGGGCCCGGGCCTCGGGCGTGACCGTGGGGTTCATGGTGGTCTGGAGGTCGGTGGGCGTGCCCGGGGCCAGGTGGATGACCCAGAAGCTGACCACCGTGATCCCGAGGAAGACCACGGCGATCCAGAGGAGCTTGAGCAGGATGCGGGAGAGCACGCGCATGGGCCTTGATACGCCAGCATGGGCTTGGAATCAATGCGGGATGGCCCCCGGCCGGAGCGCTCCGGCCGGGGGCGGGGAAGCGGTCAGCGGCCGTAGGTGGCGGTGAGCGAGGCCGTGCCCAGGGCGTGGGCGTTCAGGTTGAAGCCGACCATGGCCGCCGGGGCGTCCGGCTGGAGGTCCAGGCGCTCCACGTCCAGGGCGAAGAGGGTGAAGACGTAGCGGTGGGGCTTGCCCGGAGGCGGGCAGGGGCCGCCGTAGCCCGGAGCGCCGAAGTCGGTGCGCGACTGCACCGCCCCGGCGGGCAGGGCGGCCTTGCCGCTGCCCGCGCCGGACGGCAGCGCCCGGGCCGAGGCCGGGATGTTGAAGACCACCCAATGCCACCAGCCGCTGCCCGTGGGCGCGTCCGGGTCGTAGACCGTGAGCGCGAGGCTCTTGGTCCCTGCGGGCGGATCGGTCCAGGCCAGGGCCGGGGAGACGTTGGCCCCGGTGCAGCCGAAGCCGTTGAGCACCTGGGCCGGGGCCACCGTGCCGCCGTCGCGCAGGTCCGGGCTGTTCAGGGCGAAGCCCCCGGCCAGGGCGTTGGCGGCCAGGGCCAGCGTGAGCAGAAGTGTGAAAAGAATGTGACGCATGACAGACCTCCTTGTTGGGGCCGTTCTGCCATGACCGGGCCGCGCGCGCGGCCCCGAACCGGCCAGAGTTCAGCCCGGGGCGGCCACGCGCAGCACGTCGCTGGGGCTCATGCCGAACTGCTCGCGGAAGCGGGCCGCGAAGCGCGAGGCCGAGGAATAGCCGCTGCGGAAGGCCGCCTCGCCCACCGGCAGGCCGCCCTGGAGCAGGTTCAGGCCCGTGTTCAGGCGCACGTCGCGCAGGACTCGGCGCAGGCTCGTGCCCTCGGCCTCCAGGTGGCGGCGCAGGCCGCGCTCGCTCACGCCGAGGCGGCCGCCCATCTCGGAGCAGGTCCAGGCCCGGCCCGGGTCCGTGGCGGCCAGCCCGGCGCAGCGGGCCCGCCAGGAGGAGGCCGCGCTCCAGAACAGGGAGAAGAAGGCGCAGCGTCCGGCGATGAGGGTCAGCAGGCTTTCCAGGCAGAGATCCAGGACGCGGGCGTCGTCCGGGCAGGCCAGGGCCATGTCCAGGAGGTGCGCCAGGGCCGCGTCCAGGGCCTCGTTTCGCGGGACGATCCAGGAGGCTGGAGGGGCGGCGGCCGGTTGCGACGGCGGGACATGGGCCGCCACGCGGGCGATCATCTCCTCCCGGAACTCCAGGCAGAGCGCGGTGTAGCGCCCTCCGGCCGGGTCCGGGGCGTTCTCCACCACCACCCCGGTCTGGGCCGGGAGGAGGAAGAGGGCGCCCGCCGGGGCTTTCAGGATTCCTTCTCCGAGGTAAACGGTCTTGCGGCCTTCGAGCACGAGCACGGCCGCGCTCCGGGCCAGGGTGACGGCCCGCAGCCGGTGATGCTCCAGGGCCCGGACCCAGCCCAGGAAGGGCGGAGGCGTCTGGCCCGGGAAGCGGCGCAGGGCGGTCAGGATGCGGGCGAGGTCCATGACGCGACTCTATCCGGGGCTGGACCCGAGTTCAAGCTCGCTCGCCAACAGAGCGAGTTTCCAGGAATTTTGAATTTTTTCATCTTTCGTGTTGACAAGCGGGAGGGGCTTGGCTAAACACTCCTTCTGCCATGCGAGTGGGGCTGTAGCTCAGTTGGGAGAGCGCTTGAATGGCATTCAAGAGGTCAAGAGTTCAATTCTCTTCAGCTCCACCACGAAAGAACAAGGGTTTTGGATGAGATTCCAAAGCCCTTTTTCTTTGGCCTTTGGTCGGGCAACAATGCTGTTGTGCAATGAATTCGATTGATTATGTCCATTCGACCCGAAGGGACAGCCTGTTGTTCCGGCTTACGCCCGTCCAACCAGCTTTTTCCATGACGGGAGCTGGAGAACACAGTCGTCTGCTTCCTGTTCCATCAGGAAGAAAAGGGGGGCTGGCAGGGTGAGCGTCATGATATCGTCCCGGAACCGTCGGCGCATGGCGTCGCGGCCATCGCTTCCCGTCATGCCCAGCACCGCCCTGGGGGCTGCCGACTCCGCCTCCGCATAGGCAAACGCCGCGATGCCGCAGCAATCCGTTCCCTGGGGAGCCCGCAGGGGATCGGTTCCTCGCATCACAGATCCCGCGACGGTCAGAAGCCCCGAGAGTTCAACCGGGTTGACCGGGAAGATGACGGCCCGGATGTTCTCCTCGACAGAGGTGAGGCTCAGCGGCTTGAACAGCACATACTCGTGCTCGATGTCGTATCGCGGGAATTCATGGCGAATCCACTCCCTCGCCAGTTCCGCGGTACTGTGCCTGCGCTCGCCATACTCGTACAGATCGCGCCAGTTCTTGGGCGCAGCCTCCATTTCGGCCTGATAGGCCGCCCGGTTGCCTGCGGATTGAAGCCCTTTGCTGAACAGGGCGGCATGCAGATCCAACTGCCCGTCCGATACATCGAAATCGCACCCGAAACCCAGCGCCGCGCGGCCTCCCGTGCAGGCAATGCTCTCACGGCTGCCACAGGCGATTCTGCCGTCCACGCTTGCCACCGCGAATAAATAGAGGACACACCCGAATTTGCCTTTCTTGAACTGGAATGCGTCGGCTGGCAGGGTGTCGCTCCAGACAACCGCCACCGGATCGAACTCCGGATGGAGGCTTTTAACGATCGAACTGTCCATGTTGGCTCCTTTGGACTACTTGCCTCGTCTTGTGAAATCTGAAGTGCGTATTCAATGACCGGCATTTTTCGAGAATACATTGATTACTGCGACGCCGGTCATTATCAGCACGATCCCGGCTATTGCCGGGATATCGGGAACTTGATCAAACAAAACCGCGCCTATTATGGCGATGAGCGATATCCCAACCCCTGACCATATTGCATAGGCGACGCCTACGGGTATCGTTTTCAGCACAATGGACAACAGATAGAGCGATGCGCCATACGCCGCAATCGCCACAATGCCCGGGCACAGCATGGTGAACCCTTGCGAGGCCTTCAGGGCGCTGGTCCCAACCACTTCCGCCACTATTGCCATGGAAAGATACAGATACCCCATGCGTTCTCCCGTTAGACGATTGTGAGTTGAGAATATCGATGATATGGCACAATTGATAGAGCCATAAACAAAAATATGATTGAGCCATTATGGGGCGCGGGATATGCGACGAGCCGCTGACATCGAGATCGCCTTGACGCCGAAGCCGGAAGGAATGACGCTGCAACGGTGGCTGTACGATGAAATTCGTACAGCCATCCTTTCGGGAAGGCTGGTGCCGGGGGCGCGCCTGCCCGCCACCCGCGACTTGGCGTTGCGATTGAAAATTTCTCGCGGCACGGTCCTGGCCGTATATGACCAGTTGGGCGCGGAAGGCTATATCCGGGGCGCAACGGGAAGAGGCAGCTTTATCGCCCCGGAATTGCCGGACCTGCCTCCCCGGTCGCGCGCTTCGGGCAGCGTGGCGGTGGAATTCATGGGCGGGAGCGCAGCCGGGACCACGCAGGAGACGATGACTACAACCTTGTCCACCCGGGGGAAACTGCTGACCATGACGCCGTTCGGCGTCGCCGGTCGTCCTTTTCCGGCCCGGGCATTCCGCACCAATCAGCCGGATGTCGCGGCATTTCCCATCGAGCTGTGGACGCGCATCACCGCCGGCAGATCACGGCGGTTGCGACCGGAGCTCCTTACGGATGTGGACGCCCGCGGCTACCAACCGCTGCGCGAGGCCATCGCCGGTTATCTCCGTCCCAACCGTGGTATCACCTGCTCCGCCGACCATGTGGTGCTGGTGAACAGTGTCCAACAGATACTTGATGTCAGCGCCCGGCTCCTGCTTGATCCGGGCGGAGCCGTATGGGTCGAGGACCCCGGCTATCCCGGCGCGCACGCGGTGTTCGCCGCCGCAGGCGCAAAAGTCGTGGACATTCCGGTGGATTCAAACGGCATGGACGTGGCTTACGCGCGCGGTCAGGCTCCCGATGCGCGATTGGCCTATGTCACTGCCGGAAGGCAGGCGCCCATGGGCTCGGTACTGGCGCTGGACCGTCGCCTCGCCCTGCTGGCCTGGGCCCACCGCAACGACGCCATGTTGATCGAGGACGACTACGACAGCGAATACCGCTACGAGGGCGCGCCGCTCTCCGCTATGAAGAGTCTGGATGAAGCGGGCCGGGTGATCTATTGCGGAACCTTCAGCAAGCTGCTCTTTCCCAGTCTCCGCATCTCCTACGCCGTGCTGCCTGATCAATTGATCGACCCGTTCGCCGCCGCCTTGTCCCTTACGGCACGCTACGCCGCGCTCACGGCCCAGATCACGTTGCACGAATTCATTGCCGAGGGCCATTTGGGCCGCCACATGCGGCGGATGCGGCTGCTCTATGCCGAGCGCGCCCAGGCCCTGCGGCAAGCGGCCCGCGAGTACCTGGAGGGGCTGCTTGAAGTCCCGGAAATCGCCATGGGACTGGACACGCCGACATTTCTTCCGGCCGATCGGGATGACCAGGATGCCGCCCGCCTGGCGGCCCGGGCGGGAATCGAGAGCATCCCGTTGTCGCTGTATGCCAGAACGCACTCCGTGAGGCCGGGATTGCTGCTCGGATTCGCCGCCGTAGGCCCGGCCGAGATCGCTTCCGGGATGCGTACCCTCGCCCGAGTGTTGGGCGTCTGAAAACCGCATGGAATGATGGTCGGCGTGGCAGCGTCGTGCTGGCTCTGGTGCAACCCGCGGTGTTGATATGGATGCGCGCAAGGCGGAGGTAGCGAGTTCCTGCCAAGACCTGTGGGGAGAGGAACTGGGCAAAAATCCATACACAAAAAAAGGAGAAGGGCCATGAATGCCCGTCCCTCCGTCCATGATCGGAGGAACGGCCTTGCGGCGTCCGTGGGAGGTGGAGGCGAGGCCGTTTTCCTGCCGAGCATGAGCGCGAAGCCCACGGGCATGAAGATATTCAGTCCCCGGGCGTGGTTGGAGACGCGGGGGATACGATTTCACGGAAAATCACGTGGAATGTCTTTGACAGGATGGCTCTGGGAAAGGAGTCTGAAGAAACCCGGCCTCCGGGCGGTTGGCCCGCCCTTCGCCAGACCACTCGCCGTCCGCTCCCTCCGGCGGCGGCGCAAGCTCCAAGGAGTCGCCCATGCCGCATCGACGTCTTTTCCCGTTCGTCCTCGCGCTGTTTTCCCTCCTGTTCGCCGCTCCCGTTGCGGCTGGCCAGGACGGGGAGTTCGACATGCATGCGCCCTACGTGCGCTATCATTTCCAGGACCAGGACATGGATTTCACCTTCGGTTCGGTGGTGCTGGGCTCGGTGTCCAGCGGGGGCGCGGAGATCGGCGAGGCCTTCGCCGCGGCCGCGCGCATCGCCGACGGGGACGCGGCCTCCTGGCAGCGGGAGTGGCTCAAGGCCGCCGAACTGGCCCAGGCCCGGGGCGAGAAGGCGCTGTCCGGCGGGCACGCGGTCAGCGCGCGCCGGCAGTTCCTGCGGGCGTCCAACTATTTCCGCATCGCCCTTCTGGCCATGCTGCCCGACGATCCGCGCCTGCCCCGCGTGGCAGCCATGAGCCGGGAGCTCATGCGCCGGGCCGGGGCGCTCATGGAGCCGCCCCTGGAGTCCATCGAGATTCCCTTCGAGGACACGCGGCTTCCCGGCTACTTCCGCCCGGCCGATGCGGGCGGGAAGGCGACGAAGACGCTCATCATGCTCGGCGGCGGCGAGACCTTCGCCGAGGACCTGGTTTTCTACATCATGGCCCAGGCCCACGAGCGGGGCTACAACTTCCTCACCGTGGACCTGCCCGGACAGGGGCTCATGCCCATGCGGGGCAAGTTCTTCCGGCCGGAGATGTGGAAGCCGGTCATGGCCGTGGTGGACCATGCGCTGAAGCGGCCCGAGGTGGATCCCCGACGGTTGGCGGTCTACGGCATCAGCGGGGGCGGCGGATTCGCGCCCCAGGCGGCCCAGCACGACCGGCGGATCAAGGCCGTGGCCATGAACAGCTGCGTGGTGGACGCTCATCGGCTTTTCGCGGCCATGACGCCGGTGACCTCGGCCACGCCGGAACGCGTGGCGACCTGGAACAGCTTCCACGCCAATACGGTCAAGGCCGTGGCCTGGCGCTGGAACGTGCCCCTCGACGACATTCCCGGGCTGGTGGAGGCCAACAGGGGCTTCGCCTTCGATCCCGCCGAGGTGCGGATTCCCGCGCTGATCCTGGTGGGCGAGGGCGAGTACGGCAATCCCGAGGTGCGCCGCCAGCAGGAGGCCTGCCTGTCCGGCCTGGCCAATCCGCGCAAGCGGCTGGTGGTCACGCCCCTGGCCGAAGGCGCGACCAACCACTGCATCATGGAGAACCGGAGCCTCATGGCCCAGGAACTCTTCGACTGGCTGGACGAGACGCTGCGCTGATCCGGGCCGCGCGCACGAAAAAGGCCGTTCCCCCCTGTCGGCGGAGGAACGGCCTCGCGGCGTCGGGAGAAGGCTGGGGTTAGGCCTTTTTCCTGTCGCGCATGAGCGCGAAGCCTAGGGCCAGGATGCCCAGGGCCAGGACCAGGAAGTGCAGGAACATGTCCTTCTGGATCGCGCCCCAGATGATGTACAGGGAGCCCATCCCAGCCAGCAGCGGGCAGAGGTAGCGGCTGAAGGGGCCCAGGTCCGTGAAGGTCTTCATCACCCAGATGTAGATGGAGATGTAGATCACGTAGAGGATGGCGATGGGCAGTTCGGAGACGTCCATGAACTGGCCCCACCAGCCCGCGAAGTTGCCGTACCAGACCAGGAGCCAGAAGCAGGACAGGAGGTAGCCGAGCAGCGCTGAGTTGATGGTGCTGTTGGTCACGGCGTTGATCCGGCGGAAGAACGCCGGGCAGGGGCCCATGTCGCGCGCGGCGATGCAGTACATGCCTCGGGCCGAGCCCATGATCAGGCCGTTGAGCGTGCCCAGGCAGGAGATGATGACGAAGACGGTGAGCAGCGTTCCGCCGATGGTGTTGAACACGAGCCCGATGACCTCCACCGGCGCGGCGTCGCCCGCTTCCAGCACCTGGGCGTTGGTCAGCACGCCGGAGATGCCGAGGTAGTAGAGCATGTAGATGGTCACCACCGCGATGGTCCCGGCGATGAGGGCCCGGGGCAGGGTGCGCTTGGCGTCGCGCAGTTCGGCGTTGATGACCGTGGCGATGATCCAGCCCTCGTAGGCGAAGGCCGTGGACAGGGTGGCCACGGCGAGGCCGCCCTGGCCGGACACGCCTTGGGCGGTCTGCATGAAGTTGCCGATGGTCATCCCGTTGCGCAGTCCCGCGATGCCGCCCACCACGGCCACCAGGCCCAGGGGGATGAGCTTGATCACGGTGGCGGAGACCTGCCACGCGCCCGCGAGCCGGGGCGAGAAGTAGTTCAGCAGGAAGAAGCCGGTCAGGTAGGCGACGGCCAGGGGCCAGAGGCCGTCCTTCATCCCGAGCAGCCCCACGGTGTATTTGGCCGAGACCCAGGCGAGCACCGCCACCAGCGTGGGGTAGTAGATGAAGGTCATGAACCAGGCCACCATGTAGCCCGCCTTCCTGCCGTAGGCCTGTTCGAAGTAGTCCACCACGCCGTTGACCCGCTCGATGCGGGTGGCGATCTTGGAGAAGACGTAGGCGGTCACGACCATGATCGAGCCGCCGATGAGCCAGGCGAGCAGGGCCGTGGTGAGGCTGCCGCCGGAGGCCTTGAGCACGTCGTCGGCCTTGAAGAACACGCCGGAGCCGATGACGATGCCGACGACCATGGCGGCCGCGGTCCAGAAACCGTATTTTTTTTGTAGGTCAGGCATTCCTTTCTCGCGTTTCCTTGGTGTGGACCCCGCGAAACGGGGCGAAAACCGGCGGATTTCGCCGTCGGCCCCGCTCCTCTCTCACCTTTCCCGCGCGTTATCAAGGGCGGCCTGGTCCATTTCGGCGGAAATCGCCGTATTTTCGGGACGCGCTCAGGCGATGACGCCCAATCCGTCTTGGATCTTGATTTGGCGTGGCTGATCTGAAAGAATCCGCAGGCTTCAATATCCCATGATCCTTCAGGAGAGGGGCGCAGCACATGATCCGCGACAAGCTCAAGTTCGACGTGGGCCAGACCCCGCCGCCGCACACCACGGTCTGCATCGCGCTCATGCACGTGTTCCTGGTCTTCGACGCGGTCATCTTCATCCCCAACGTGCTCGGCAAGACCACGGACATCGCGCCCCAGACCCTGGCCTTCATCACTTTCGCCATCATCATCGTCGCGGCGGCGTTCACGTTCCTGCAAAGCCGGACGCGGTTCGGCGTGGGCGCGGGATTCGTGCTCTTCACCGGCTCCTACAGCGCGTTCCTGCTCTGCTCCCTGGACGCGGTGAAGATGGGCGGGCTGCCCCTACTGGCCACCATGACCCTGCTTACGGCGCCGGTGGTCTTCCTGTACACCTTCTTCATCCGCTTCTTCCGGCACATCATCACCCCGGCGGTCGGCGGGGTGGTCATCCTGCTCATCGCCACCTCCATGGTGCCCATCGGCCTCGGGCTCTGGGCGGGCGAGACCGCCTCCGTCACCCGCCTGGGCATCGGGGCGGTCACCGTGCTCATCCTGACCCTGATGATGCTCTTCGCGCCGCCCTCCCTGCGCCTCTGGGGCCCGCTGCTGGCCATGGCCGGGGGCTACGGCGCGGCGGCCCTCACCGGGGAGCTGCATTTCGAGCACGCGGCCCACGCGGCCTGGTTCGGCCTGCCGCAACTCTCCGCCTGGCCCGGCCTGGAACTGAACCTCCACTCCGCGCACCTGCCGCTCTTCCTCGCCTTCGGCATGGGCATGGTGGCCAGCATGATCGAGAGCACGGGCAACATCATGCTCGTGCAGCAGATCTCCATGCGGGACTTCCGGCGGGTGTCCTACGACCGGGTGCAAAGCGGCCTGTACTGCGACGGGCTGAGCAAGATCACGGCCGCGCTGCTCGGCACGGCCGTCCCCTCGCTCTACTGCGACAACCTGCCGCTCATCGAGATGACCGGCGTGGCCTCCCGTCGCGTCGGGGCGGCCGGGGCCGCGATCCTGCTCCTGCTGGCCTTCATGCCCAAGGTCAGCGGCTTCGTCCTGGACATGCCCGGCCCGGTGATCGGCGGGTTCCTCATCGTCATCGCGGCCCTGCTGTTCCACGCGGGCTTCGGCTTGGTAGCCATGACCCGGCTGAACAACCAGCACGGCGTGATCCTCGGCCTGTCCCTGGTGGTGGGGCTGGTGGCCGGGGGCAGGTCGTTCTTTCCCGGCGTGGTGCCGTCCAGCCTGAGCCCGCTGCTCCAGAACAGCGTGGCCATGGGCGGGTTCACGGCCTTCCTGCTGAGCACCCTGGCCTATCTCGCGCCCCGGCGCGGGCTCACCGGCGTGTTCCGGGCCGACCCCGCCGAGGTCCGCGCCCTGCACGATCTGCTGGCCTCCGGCAGGCATCGCCTCCACCTGCCCCAGGAGCGCTTCAACGTCCTCTCCCTGTGCTGCGAGGAGGTCTTCCTGCACATGGTCGGGCAGGGGGGCCGGAGCGGCGACACGTTGAGCCTGCGGGTTTCCAGGACCGAGGAGGGCTGGGCCGTGGAGATGGTCTGCGGCCACATGATGGACGACATCAACAACTTCGCCCTGCCGGAATCCCTGCTGCAGGCCTCGCCGGACGAACTCGGCCAATTGGGCCTGGCCCTCTTCTCCCAGTTCGCCCGGGACGTGAAGCACATGGAGATCTCCGGTTACTCCTACATCTCCTTCCTGGTCTGAGCGGCCGGGAGGAGGCCCCTTATTTTTTCCTGAATTTGTCCCTGCCGCCGAAGACGTCGAACGAGAGCGCGTCGGTCCTGTAGCGCCCGGAGTGCAATACCCCCTCGGGGATGAAGTACGTATCGCCCTTGCCGTACCGTGTCGTCATGCCGTCGATGGTGATTTCGAACTCGCCTTCGAGGATGACGCCCCATTGGACCTCGTGCCGGTGCTCGGGAAAGAAGACCCCGGCCTTGGCCCTGAAAAAGACTCCCTGGACGTTGTCGCTTTGCAGCAAATGTCCCTCGATGCCTTCCATCGGCAGATCAATCATGGGCAGGCCGGTGAGCAGGGGGGGGAGTTCGAGCGGCATGGATTCCTCCTTTTTATTTGCCTGAGACGGAACGACATGCGCCGCGTGCCTTGCGGCGCAATGTTTCCGCGCGCTGAGGCGTGACGTTCGGGGGGCATGTCTATTTGTTGGGCGATAACAAATGGAGCGTCGCTGTCAATGGGGGCGGCGATCGCCGTTTTTCTCTACATCAGAAGGTGCTCCTGGTAGGCGTTTTCGCAGGGCGGACCGAAGGAGATCCATAGGACTCCCTTGCCTGGCAGCATGATGATCGAGGCCCGCGACTCCGTGGCCAGGACCGGCGGGACGTTGGGGTCCGGGTGGCGGCAGATGGAGTAGGGGAGCCCGTCGTGGTCGCGGAGCATCTCCATCACCTCCTCGATCCCGAGGCGGCCGTGGTGGTCCGCGATGAGCCGAGTCATGCGTTGCGAACGCAGCGGGCTGTCCGGCATGTACGCCAATCCCTGGTCCAGGGGGCGAAACTGTTCGCTCTCATAATGATTGGCGTGGACCAGGACGCCGTTTCGCGGCCGCAGTTCGACCTGCGCGCCGGGCACGCTCTCGATGCCCAGCGCGTTCCCCGAGGCGTCGGCGAGATGGTAGTATCCGAGGCCGTTGGCGGCGGATCGGATGACCGATATGGCCTCGCCCAGGCCGGGCGCGCGCATGGCCTTGGAAAGATAGACCGTGAGCGGCACCTGCGCCCCCGGCATGCCCGGTCCGAAGGTCAGGTTGGCGCAGTTGCAGATTCCGGCCGAGGTCATGAAATAGTAAGGTACGCCGAAGAGGCAGACCGCGAAGGCCCGGGAGCCGTCCGCGTGGAGCAGGCGCAGCAGGTCTACGGGCGAGCAGGTGAACCAGTCGATGTTTTGCCCGGCGATTGTTCCGCCGTCCTTCGTGGCCGGGCCGGTGAGCGCCAGGGAGGTGCACATGGACGACAGGTTCGCGTAGTTGAACATGATCTCCAGGAAGCAGTGCAGGCAGAAGACCTCTCTGAAGTCCGCCCGCGCGCCTTCGGCCTGTCCCCGGATGAAGCCCACGGCGTCGGGGTCGAAGGCCGCGGCGGGTTCGAGCAGCCGCCGGGCGGCCCGGACGAGTCCCTGGCGGTCGGCCGGGTGCGGAAAATGGGAAAAGAGCCCGAAGAAATCCTCCAGTGCCCGCGTCAACTCGTCGGCGCGCGCCTCGCCGTACTGCCGCCCCATTTCGTACAGGCCGCCCCGGCATTCGATTGCAGCGTGGTGCATGTCCGTCCTCCTGGTTCCTTCGCGCCGAGCATAGCTGAACCGTTGGCCGGGTATTGGAGAAACGCGACAACCTGAAGGGCGGGAGCCGGGATCACTCCATGCGGATGAGCGTGGCGTCGGCGGGCACGGCCTCCACGGCGAACATCCGGCGCTGAGCCTGGGCCACCTGGCCGGGCGGCCTGCCGGTCAGGGCGTTGAATTCGTGGATCATGTGCGCTTGGTCCGCGTAGCCGCAGGCTGCGGCCAGTCCGGCGCGGCTGGAGGGCGGCCCGCCCAGACCCTCGAGGGCCTTCTGAAGTCGGATGAGGCGCAGGAGCATCTTGGGGCTGAGCCCGAGATGCGCCTTGAAGGCTCGTTCAAGGGTTCGGACGCTGGCGCCCGCCTCGCACGCGATCCGCGCCACGTCGGTTCCTCCGTCCAGGTTACGCGCCAGGGTCGCGGCCCTCCGGCACAACGGGTCGGCCATGAATCCCGGTTCGGCATGAAGGAACAGCCGGATCAGCAGGTCGCGCATTCCGGCCAGATCACGCTTCCGGATCAACCGCTCGCCGAGCTCCGTGCGCGATACGCCGCAGAGCGAATCCAGCCTGACGCGCGCGTTGAGCAGGTCGGCATGGGACAGGTCCGCCAGCCGGAGCGCCTGCCCCGGATGGAAGCGGACGCCGAGATAGATGGTTTCGCCGCTGGTCGCGACGAACAGGGGGCGGGTCGCCGGACCGTAGAGATGGATGCGGCAGTCGGAATCCGTGAGCGCGATGAGCAGATCGACGTTGCCGTCGGGGATCACCTCCGTGAGGAGGCGCGTTCGGCAGGCTTGGCCGCCGCCGAGCCAGAACCTCTCGATCGTCCATTCCCAGTCCGGAGTGGGGAGGACGGCGGAGAACGGGAGCCTTGCGTGGTCCAGCGCGTCGGCGGGGTGCGAGTTCATGGCTACCGCAGTATGCCACCATCCCCGGTGCGTGCCAAGGCCGCTCGGCCGGGCCCGGCGGCCGTCGCGCGCGTCCGCCATATTGACCCCGGCGATGCGCTTTGGATATATCGCCGGTATGAATCGGATGGTCCGCGTTCTGGCGATCCTGCTGCCCCTGACTCTGACCTGTTGCGCCTGGAGGTGGGCCATGGCCCAGCCGTCCCCCTTGCCCGCCGGAGAAAGCCTGCGCGTGTACGGCCCCGGCGGCCCCTATCCGGCCATGAAGGAATGCGCCGCGCTGTTCACGGCCCGCACCGGTATTCCGGTGGAGGTGGTCAAGGGCCAACCCGACCTGCTCGTGGAGGCCGTCCGCTCCGATGGAGACCTGTTCTACAACGGCGCGGAGTACATGATGGGCGACTTCCTGGCCGCCCATCCCGGCGTGCTGGACGCGGCCGGAGTGACTCCGCTCTTCGCCCGGCGCATGGGCATCATCGTCCGGGCGGGCAACCCCAAGGCCATCGCGGTTCCCGAGGATCTGCGGAAGCCGGGGGTCGCGGTCCTGGACGTGCGCCTGGAGAACATGGCCGGTCCCCGGCATGATCCGCCGCAAGGCCTGCCCGGGGTGGCGCTCTCCGTGGTCACCGGAGAGCAGGGGTTCGCCGCCTGGGAGGAACGGCCGGACCTGGACGCCTGGGTCACCTACCGCACCTGGCACGCCCAGCTCACGGACGGCTCCCTGTTCCTGCCCCTGCCGGGGGCAGGAGGGCTGCGGAGCGTCGTGGTGGCCGAGGTCGTTGGAGCGCGGCGCCCGGAAGCGGCCCGGCGGTTCCGCGACTGGCTGACTTCGGAAGAGGCCCACGCCGTCTTTGTCCGACACGGCTTTGAATAGGGAGGCCGCATGAAGATCCTGGGCATTCACTCCAGCCCCAACGGCAAGAGGAGCCAGACCCTGCGCCTGGTAAACGCGGTGCTGCGCGGCGCGGCCGGGGAGGGCGCGGAGATCGAGGTGGTGGAGCTTTGCAAGCTGCGCATCGAGTTCTGCATCGGCTGCCGCAAGTGCTTCAAGACCGGAGCCTGCGTCTTCGACGACGACTACGCGCCGCTGCTGGAGAAGATGCTGGCCGCCGACGGCCTCGTCTGGGGCTCCCCGAACTACTCCTTCTGCGTCACGGCCCGCATGAAGGCGCTCATCGACCGCATGGCCGACGTGATCCATCTCCAGTCCTTCGACGGCAAGTACAGCTGCGCCGTGGCCACGGGCGGCCGGGACGACGAGGTCATCACCCGCTACCTGTCCACCAATCTCATGGATTTCGGGGCATACGTCAGCGGCACGGCCGGGGCCGTGGTCACCCGGGGGCCCGAGGCCGTGGACCGGGCCGAGGAGCGGGCCCTGGAGCTGGGCCGGGTGCTGGTGAACGACATCCGCGCCGGGACGCTCTACTTCGACCAGCGCCGGGCCATGGACGCCAACCGCCGTGAGTTCCAGGCCAAGATCAGGCAGGCCGGAGAGGCCTGGAAGCACGAGTTCGACTACTGGGAGAGCCGGGGCTGGGCCTGATCCGCCTCAGAAATTCCAGTTCACGGAACAGCCGCCCTGGAGCGAGGAATAGCCGCCGCGGAACAGCTCGGTGCCCGCGAAAAGGCTCAGACTGAGGTCATCGTCCTGCAGCACGCCCACGTCGCCCAGCAGGGCCAGGCTGTCCCGGCCTGGTCCGGGCGTGCTCGCCTCGAAGCTCTGTGAACCGTCCACGAAGGACGCCCGCGTGGTCGCGGCCTCGTTGACCAGGGCGTGCATCCACTGGGCGCTGATCCCGGCCCGCAGCACGGCGCGTTCGTTGAAGCGCGTCTCGGCGTCCAGGTGCGCGCCCAGGGCCGAGCGCAGGCTGTGGGTGGATGCCGCGTCCGTCTTCAGCGCCGCCGCGCCGCCGCTGCGCTCGGTCAGGCCGGGCCGCCAGGCGAAGGCGTAATCCAGGCCCGCCAGCGGGCCGAAGATCAACGCGCCCGCCTGCCAGTCATACCCCGCCCCGAGGTTCGCCGCGCTGGACAGCCCCGTCCACTCCGACTCGGCCGTGCGTTGGAAGCCGCCGAAGGACACGGAGCGGCGCGCCTCGTTGTTTTCCACTCCCATGCGGGCCATGCCGAAGAAATAGCCGCCGTCCCACTGCGGCGGCCGCATGAGGGCCTGTGCGCCGAAATGCAGGCTGTCGGTCTCCGTATTCGACCCCGCCTCCGTGTGCACGTCGGTCCGGGAGTGGATGACGGCCGCGTGCACTCCGGCGGTGAGTCCGCTGTCGAAATGCCGCTCCATGCCGCCGAAAAGTCCTGCGTCCGTTGCGCTGTAGCCCAGGGTCTCGCCCCGGGCCCGCTGGAACCGGGCGCCGCCCACGGGCATGAGGAAAGCGGACCATTCGGAGGTCTCGTCTCCGCCGTTGAGCCCGGTTTCCTGGCTCTGGGGGGCTTGGAGCATGACGCGGAACAGGGAACCGGAAAGCGCGCGGTTCGATTCAAGGGAGGCCTGGGCCGCGTTGTTGTATGCTTCCGGCGAGAGCTGCTCCAGGGCGGAAGCCACGGTCGCGCCGCCCGGAGCGGAGAAGTCCAGGGCGGCCACGAGATTCCGCATGTCGCCCGTGGCCGAACCGGAGAGCGCGTCGACGGCCGCGCCCACCCGGCCTCCGGCGTCGCTGGCGGCATAGCGGCTGTAGGCTCCGGCGGCCCGCGCGACGGTCATGGTGTAGGGCGGCCCGGCGGACATTGTCATGGTCAGCGTGGGCGAGTTGAATGGCAGAAAGGTGTCGATGATGGAGGGCAGGGTGCTGCCCGCTCCGCCGGAGAACATGCCCGCGAAGGGGATGGCCGTTGAGCCCGAGTAGTAGTCCTGGTCGGGCGTGACCGTGAGCGTGGCGCCGCTGCCGGTGTTGTGGGCGAAGACGCCCGTGACGTTCAGGTGGTCGGACTCGCCCTGGGAGTTGAATTCCATGAGCAGGTCGCCGTTGTTGGTGAAGTCGCCCCCGATGGTGATCGTGCCGATGCTGTTGCCCGGGGCAACGACGCCGTTGTTGGTGAGGCGGCCCGCTCCGGCGGCGGCCTGGGAGGCGGGCGTGCCGTCGCCGTAGAGGAAATAGGTCGCGGAGCCGCGCAGCGTCGCGCCGGGATGCACGGTGGCCTCCAGGCCGCTGAAGGAGCCGTTGAGCGACAGGCTGCCGCCCGCCACGTGCAGGTTGAAGCTGGCGGGCCCGGAGATCGCGCCGTCGTAGCGCATGTTGAATTCCGGGTCGCCCGCGCCGAGCATGGTCACGCCGAAGGTCAGGTCCGTGGCGTAGTCCTCCGGCGGGTTCGGCGCGATGGCGGCGATGCTCCAGGGATTCCATTCCGAACGGATGTCGCCGTCCACGTCCGCGCCGCGCAGGAAATTGATGTTCTCCACGTGCGCGTCGGCCTCGATCATGACGGCCGCGTATGTCCCGGACAGTCCGCCCGAGACGTTGAGGGCGTTCACGAGCGCGCCGTTCAGGTCGGAGTTCATCTTCGTGTAGAAGTAGCGGTCATCGGAATTGGTGAGCGCATCCGCGCCCGCTTGGTGGAAATAGGACGTGATCCCCGGCATGCCGATGCCGAAGTGCGCGCCGATGCCCATTTCCCCCTCGGCCCGCACGACGCCCTGGACGTTGACGACGTTTTCCTTGCCGTAGGAGACGAGCAGGCCGGTGCCGTAGCCGCCGTCGGCCGCCACGGTCACGCCTTCCGGCACGGTTACGGTGTTTCCCACGCCGTCGACGCGGATGCCGCCCGCGCCGTGTCCTCCGGCGGAGATGTCGGCGGCCTGGGTGACGTTCAGCTTGTCGCGGTAGACGTGCAGTCCCGTGGCGTAGGAAGCGTCGCCGCGGAAGCCGTCGGCGTTGGTCACGACGAGGGCCGTCTCATCGAGATAGGCGCCCACGCGTCCGGCGGGCATGGCCGCGTCCGTGGTCAGGAGCCCGCCGAGGCGGGAGGGATAATAGCTCTTGCCGAAGAACTTCTTCAGGTCGATCTGGTAGCCCATGTCCTTGAGCACGGCCAGTTCCACCTCGGTGAAGAGCATGTTCCGCAACGGGGAGTAGGACATGATCGAGCCGAGCAGGGCGGGGTGTCCCAGGACGTTGCCGCCGTCCAGTTCGTAGCCGTCGCCCAGGCCCGCCATGACGGGCATGCCCTGGCCGTTGGTCAGGGCGTCCACGGCGTCCCCGTGGAAGGTCGGGAAGAAGGTCGCTTGGCCGGGATGCCCCGCCATTGGAGCGGTGGGGTCGGCGTTGAAGTCCGGCATGACGAAGACGCCGTTGGATCGGACGGCTGAAATCGCGGGATCGAAGACGATGTCGCCGTCCACGGCCTGCCTGCCGTTGACGTCGTACAGGCGCGAACCCCAGGCGGATTTGGCGTTGATGGTCCAGGACGTCAGATCCCAGGAGGCGGCGCTCTCGTCGGTGCCGATCAGCACGCCGCCCATGTCCAGGGCGTGCATCAGCTCGTGGGTGATGGTGGAGGTGATGGAGGCGTCGTCCAGGAGCTGGCGGGTGACCACCGTGGTGTAGGGGACGTTGAAGATGATTTCGGTGTGGTAGCCGTAGAACGGATTCGGGGCGTGGTATGCGCCGCCGACGATGTAGTCGTAGACGTCGGAGAAGGGCCTGCCGGTTTCCGGCGTCCAGCTGTAGGCCGTGCCGCTCGGGTCGTCGATCTTGGCCAGGTTGATGATGATCCTCGCCCCCTGGGCCTCGCCGATCCGCTCCACCCAGTAGCGCATGCCGCCCATGATCGAGTCCAGCTCGGCCTGGGAGAAATCGCCGGTGGCCGTGGATTGGGGGTGGGGCTGGGGATAGGGCTCGTAAAATGACTCACCGGTGGAACGCACATCGAAAATGAATGGCCCGATCGGGTATTCCGTGGAGGCGGCGACGGGCGACGCCAGAGCGACGCAGGCCAGCAGGAAGAGGGCGATGGTCCGTATCTTCATGCGGCGGACCGGTTCCCGCGCCGTTTTCCGTCGGAACCGCCCACCGCATCCATCCCAGGGTGCGGAATCGCTGCAGTCATGCTTATGACCATTGCCCGCGTGGGCCCATTGGTTCCACGCAGCGGGCGGGATGTTATTTGTTCCGTCAAAAGACCATGCCCAACAATAAGATGACAGAATTGCAAGTATCGGCATCCTGCCGCAATGGCAAGCGTGGAATGCCCTGCCCGCTTGAGAATGTGCCGGTCGTTAGGGAAAAGGCGGGCGGTCGGGCCGTGTGCCGGATGGAATTTCAACCGTCCGCGGGCCTCATGGTCGGCCGGTGTTTTTCCGGTGTGCCCGGCCACGCGCCTCCTCGGCGTGGAAGGCCGTCACTCCTGCTCCAGCACGATCATTTCCTCGCAGTGCGGCGCCCGCGGGCGCAGTTGGTCGTAGTTTCTTCGAAAAACGAGGCGCGGGTGGATCTGGCGCAGAAGATCCGTGGTGGGGCCTTCCGTCAGATGTCGGCAGACCTCCCGCGTGTCCAGGCCCAGGATGGAGCAGGCCTCCAGTGTGGGGCAGAAGTTCTTTGAGTGGATGACGATCCGCGAATTCGACCGCTTCACGACCGGAGCCTCCTCGGCGGTGATCCCCAGCTTGGCCAGAAACAGGGCGTAGGCGTCGTCCAGGGGCGAGCCCGAGGGAGCGTGGGACGGGGCATGGCGTTCTCCGTACCAGCGGATTCTCCGCGCGCTCATCTGTTCCGCCAGCCGATCGAGCGAGGGCGTGTCCGCCCCGCGCAGGAGGGCGATCTCGTCCCGCACGGCCTTGTTGTAGAGGATGGAGCAGGCGTCGTGGAGCACTCCTTCGTGGATCGTGACGTCCTTCCCTCCAAGGTCGAACATGCGCCGCGCCGGGAGGTCGATGCGCCTCCGTCCCTGGGCGAGGGCCTCCCGGATGCTGAAGCCGTAAGCGATTTCCCCGATCCCGGCCCAGAGCGCCGCCGCCGCGCACATGGGGCAGGGTTCGTGGGTCGCGACGAGCAGACAGCCGGAGAGAGTCCCCCCCAGGCGCTTCGCCGCCGCGCGGATGGCCTTCAGCTCCGCGTGCGCCGTGGGATCATGGTCCGTTGCGTCCGTGTCGTGGGCCAGGGCCAGGATTTCGCCTTCCCTGACGACCAGCGCGCCGAATCCGCTATTGCCCTCGCGCAGCGAGGCCCTGGCCTCCTCGACCGCGAGGCGCATCCATTCCTCCAGGCGGGCTTGGTCGGCGGCGTCTTCCGTCTTCATCTCGGCCTCCATTCGGTCGCTGTTCCGCTTCGATGCTCGGGGCGGCATGCCTCATGGCCGGAGCATGTACCGAAGAGCAGGGCTGAGGCAAGCCCATTCGAATGGAGGGTGGTCGCGAGTGAGCATGCACACCTGAAATGCCCGCGCCTCTTCAAGCAGGAGTCGGAGGTGGACATGCACGAGCATGTTGACTGCCGTATTGCATCCTTGTAGCGTTGCATCATGTCATTCAACATGAATGGAGGTGCGAGACATGCAAAAGATCATCAAGTCCGTGGCGTTGGCGTGTTGCATGCTGTTCATGGCCGGATCGCTCGCCCTGGCTGACGGGCCGAAGAAGACCCTGCCCGGCGAACTGACCCTGGAGCAGGCCCAGAAGGTTCTCAAGGCCGCCGTGGCCAAGGCCGAGGAGATCAAGGTGCCCATGAACATCTCGGTGGTGGATTCCGGCGGCAACCTGAAGGCGTTCTATCGCATGGACGACGCCTTCATCGGCAGCGTCGACATTTCCATGAAGAAGGCCGTCACGGCCCGCTATTTCAACATGCCCACCCGGGCCCTGGGCGCGGCCTCCCAGGTGGGGGCTCCGCTCTACGGCATCGAGGTCAGCAACAACGGACTGATCATCTTCGCCGGCGGCGTGCTCCTGGTGGACAAGAACAACGTGATCATCGGCGCGGTCGGCGTCAGCGGCGGCAGCGTGGACGAGGACGAGAGCGTGGCCATGGCCGGGGCCAAGGTGCTGGCCAAGTAGCGCCGCGGGATGTTCGGCAGCCGGACCCCGAGCGGAGCGGTGTTCGCGGGTCCGGCTTGCCGCGGGATCTTCCCTTGGTTTGATAATAACACCGCCCGCGTTGTCCCCGCCGGAACAGCCGTGCTATCCTGGCCCCAAAATTCCGGGAGGACAGCATGGCTGACTGCGAAATGCTCGAACGCTGCATCTTCTTCAACGACAAGATGGCCAGCATGCCGACCATGGCCGACATGATGAAGAAGAAGTATTGCCGGGGCGACAACTCCAAGTGCGCGCGCTACATGGTCTGCAAGAAGCTCGGCCGCGAGGCGGTTCCGCCGGACCTGACCCCGAGCCAGACCGACCGGGCCGAGGGCCTGCTCAGCGCCTAGGCCGGACCCGCTTGCGCCGGGGCCGCATTGTTGGCATGGTGCGCCTGATCCGCCAAAGGCGCGGACGAAAGGACGGCGCATGGACATCTTCGGCTTCGACACCGGCAAGGTCTGGGACTACGAGAACGGCTTCAACCTGACCTCGGACATCAGCCGCATGGGCAAGATCGTGGCCCATTACGAGCTGTACAAGCGGATCGTCCATCTGCCGGGGCACGTGCTGGAGTTGGGGGTCTTCAAGGGCGCGTCGCTGCTGCGTTTCCTGACGTTTCGCGAGCTGCTGGAGTCGCCCCAGTCCCGCAAGGTCGTCGGCTTCGACGCCTTCGGCTCCTTTCCCCAGGCCGCCAACGAGGCGGACAAGCGCTTCGTGGAGCGCTGGGAACTGGGGGCCGGGGCGGGCATCCCGCTGGAAGAGCTGGAGAAGTCCCTGGCCCTGAAGAAACTGGGCAACTATGAGCTGGTGCGCGGGGACATCCTGCGCAGCCTGCCGGAGTACCTCGAGCGCAATCCCCAGCTCAAGGTCGCCCTGCTGCACATCGATACGGACATCTACGAGCCCGCCAAGGCCGGGCTGGAGCTGCTCTGGGACCGCGTGGTGCGCGGCGGCCTGGTCGTGCTGGACGACTACGGCACGGAATTCGGCGGCACCAAGGCCGTGGACGAGTTTCTCCGCGACCGGAACGTGCTCGTGCAGAAGCTGCCGCAGTCGCACGCCAGCCCGGCGTTCATCGTCAAGCCGTGACCTGGAATGCCCGCCGGGCAGGGATTCCCATTCTGGCGTCCCGCGCTTTTCAGGCGTAGAAGGCCTTCGGGAGGTGCGCCATGCGCGACGTGCAGTATCTGCCGACCGCCGAGGGCTATGATCGCTGGTCCGACTTCTACGACACCGAGGGCAATCCGCTGCTCGACCTGGACGAGTCCGTGGTCCGCGAACTCCTGCCCGACCCGCGCGGCCTGCGGGTCCTGGACCTGGGCTGCGGCACGGGCCGTCACCTGGGCCGCTTCCTGGACGCCGGGGCGCGGGTGGTGGGGCTGGATTTCTCTGCGGGCATGCTGGCCCAGGCCCGCCGCAAGCACGGCCACAGGCCGGACCTGACCCTGCTGGAGGCCGACGCCTCCGGGGACCTGCCCCTGGAACAGGGCTCCTTCGACCTCGTCTTCTCCAGTCTGGTCCTGGAGCACGTGGCCGACGTGGCCGGCTTCTTCCGCCAGGCGGCCGGCCTCTGCCGCCCCGGCGGGACCCTGCTGCTGACCACCATGCACCCCGCGCTCTTCCTGCGCGACGTGCAGGCCCACTACGTGGACCGTGAGTCCGGCCGCGAGTTCCGTTTCGAGAGCCATCCGCATCAGGTTGGGGCGTTCATCCTGGCGGCCCTGGGCGCGGGGCTCGCGCTGCGGGACATCCGCGAGGCGGCTCCCGGCCGGGAGCTGGCGGCGGCCAACCCGCGCCTGGAAAAGTTCCTGGGCTGGCCCATGCTCCTGGCCCTGCTCCTGGAACGCCCCCGGATCGCCGCATGATCGGCTCCCTGTGCGCCGGGGCCCTGCTGGGCCTCTCCGCCGGACTCTCGCCCGGCCCGCTCCTGGCCCTGGTCATGGCCCAGACCCTGCGCCACGGCCCCCGGGAGGGGGCCAAGGCGGCCCTGTCCCCGCTCGTCACTGATCTGCCCATCATCCTCGTCTGCGCCCTGGTTTTGGCCGCGGCGCGCGGCCAGAGCACGGTCCTGGGCGCGATCTCCCTGGCCGGAAGCGCTGTGCTCCTGCGGCTGGGCCTGGACAGCCTGCGCGCCCGGGGGCTGCGCCCGGACCCCAGGGCCGCCGCGCCCAGGTCCCTGCTCCAGGGCGTGCTGGTCAACGCCCTGAGCCCGCATCCCTATCTCTTCTGGCTCGGCGTGGGCATGCCCCTGGTCTACCGGGAGTGGGCCCGCGATCCCGTTTCGGCGGCCGCCTTCCTGATCGCCTTCTATGCCTGCCTCGTGGGCTCCAAGCTGGGCGTGGCCCTGCTCTGCCACCGGGGACGCCGGCTGTTGGCCGGGGCGGCCTACGTCTGGACCATGCGCCTGCTGGGCGTTCTGCTCCTGGCCTTCGCCGGACTCCTGGTCCGCGACGGGCTGCGGCTGCTGGGCCTGCTTCCCGCCTGATTTTTCCTCCCGCCTTGCTTTGACGCTCTCCTTGCCTGTTTCCCGGGCGGGCTTTTCCCGTGCTCTTTTTGCGGATGGTCCTTGACAGGAGGAACCGGGAAAGACTACTTGTCAATTGTCGACAATATACAAGATAAGATCGACAATAAGGTGGACAGCCGGGCCGGACGGCCCGGAAAAGCAACAAGGAAAAGGAGAGAGTCATGAACCTGGCGAAGTTTCCCCGACGCAACTACGTGAAGGAGCCGACCCCCATCGAACCCTTGCCGCGCCTGTCCGGCCTGCTGGGCGGCAAGGTGAACCTCTGGATGAAGCGGGATGACCTGCTTCCCGGCACGGCCGGCGGCAACAAGACCCGCAAGCTGGACTTCTGCATCGCCGACGCCCTGAACCAGGGCGCGGACACCATCATCACCTGCGGGGCCGTGCAGTCCAACCACTGCCGCCTGACCCTTGCCTGGGCGGTGAAGGAGGGCCTGGAATGCCATCTGGTGCTTGAGGAGCGGGTCAAGGGCAGCTTCAAGCCCGAGGCCTCGGGCAACAACTTCCTCTTCGACCTGCTCGGCGTCGCCGGGATCACCGTGGTTCCCGGCGGCACGAACATGATGGCGGCCATGCAGGCCGCGGCCGACCGGCTGCGCGGCTCGGGCCGCAAGCCCTACATCATCCCGGGGGGGGCCTCCAACTCCATCGGCGCCATGGGCTACGTGGCCTGCGCCCAGGAAACCCAGGAACAGCTCTTCCGCATGGGACTGACCATCGACTGCATGGTGGTGCCCAGCGGCAGCGCCGGAACCCATTCCGGCATCGTGGTGGGCATGCGCGGGTGCAACGCCAACATTCCCGTGGTGGGCGTCAACGTGAGCCGCACCAAGGAGGCGCAGGAGCAGCTCGTGCGCAAGCTCTCCGGCGAGACCGCCGAGCGGGTCGGCGTGAGCGGCGGCGTCCCGGACGGCGACGTGACCTGCTTCGGCGACTACGTGGGCGCGGGCTATTCCCTGCCCACGGAAGGAATGGTCGAGGCGGTCCGCCTGCTGGCCTCCAGCGAGGCCATCCTTCTGGACCCCGTGTATTCGGGCAAGGCCATGGCCGGATGCATCGACCTGGTGCGCAAGGGATATTTCCCCGAGGGCTCCAACGTCCTCTTCCTGCACACCGGCGGTTCCCCGGCGCTCTACGCCTACCGCGACGTCCTGGCCTCCGGCTACGACGCGAGAAGGAACGGGTAGACAATCCGGCTCAAGATAGGTCAACCTTCTTCAGGAGGATTCTCCATGGATTCCCCCATGATGGAAAAGCGTCTTGAGATGCATGGCGGCCTGTTCGGCGGCATGGTGCCGCTGCTGGTCCTGATCTCCGGCCTGGTCTGGCTCTCCGTGGCCGAGCGCGGCGGCACCAAGCCCTTCTGGGCCTGCGCCTGGATCGCGATCGTGGCCGGGCTCTTCTTCGCCAAGAACAAGAATGAATACTGCCAGGCCGCCATGCGCGGCATCGGCGACTCCACGGGCATCGTGATCGTCACGGCCTGGCTCTTCGCCGGGGTCTTCGGCAGCCTCATGGCCGCCGGCGGCCTGGTCAAGGGACTGCTCTGGCTGGGCATGACCACCGGGGCCCAGGGCGCGGTGTTCACCCTGCTGGTCTTCGCGGCGGCCATGCTCTTCTCCCTGGGCACGGGCACGAGCACCGGCACCTGCCTGGCCCTGACCCCCGTGCTCTATCCTGCGGGCTGCTTCCTCGGGGCCGACCCGGCCATGCTGGCGCTGGCCATCCTGTCCGGCGCGGCCTTCGGCGACAACCTGGCGCCCATCTCCGACACCACCATCGTCTCGGCCTTCACCCAGGGGGCCACCATGCGCGACGTGGTGCGCAGCCGGGCTCCATTGGCCCTGGTGGCGGCGGCCATCGCGGCGACGGCCTTCGCCGTGTTCGGGGGCGGCGGGGTCGCCCGGCCACTGCCCGAGATCCAGGCCCAGATGGACCCGAGCGGGGCCTTCATGCTCGTCGCCCTGGTCATCGTGGTCATCGCCGCGCTCGCCGGGCGGCACATCATCGAGTCGCTCATTTACGGCAACGTGGCCGCGGCGGTGATCGGCATGCTCACCGGCAACATCACCCCGGCGGCCATCTTCTCCATCCCGGCCAAGCGCGGCGACTCCACCGGCATCATCCAGAACGGGATCAACGGCGTGGTCGGGGCGATCATCTTCGCCATCCTGATCCTGGCCGTGACCCAGATCCTGGTGGAAAGCGGCATCATGCGCCGCATCCTGGACGTGGCGGAGCGCGTCATGGCGCGCACGGTGCGCCAGGCCGAGCTGTTCATCATCGGCATCACGGTGCTGGCCTCGATCCCCATCTCGGCCAACGCCCCGGCGGAGCTCCTGGTGGGGCCGAGCCTGGTGCGGCCCCTGGGCGAGAAGTTCAACCTGGCTCCGGCGCGGCGCGCCAACCTCATGGACTGCGCCGTGTGCACCGTCTTCTTCACCCTGCCGTGGCACATCGTGGTCGCGGCCTGGTACGGGGCGGTGGTCTCCTCCTCGGCCACCTACGGGCTGGAAGCCCCCTCGGTGGGCATTGCACTCTACAACCCCTACTCCTGGGCCCTTCTGGCGGTCATCGTCTTCTCGGCGATCACCGGCTGGAACCGGCGCTACGCCGCCGAGCAGGCCTGAACCAGGTCCGCATCCCGCACATCAGGGGAGGGCTTCGGCCCTCCCTTTTCATGCCCAGCGGAGTTCCCGCCGCGACGACCGGAGCCTGTTGCGTCCCCCTGCCGGTGTTGCTACAAGGGCGCAGTTCGCCGACGGGGAATGGAGCGTGTTTCCCTCCCACCGGGGCCCTTCGGCTCCATCGCGGCGGTAATTCCCCTCGACCGGCCCGCTCCGAAGCGGGCGCGTGGACCCTATGCCAATCAGCAAGCAGACCTACGGCGAACAGGTCGTCCAATACATCAAGCAATCCATCCGCGCGGGCACGCTCCGGCCGGGCGACCGGATCAGCGAGGAACAGCTGGCCAAGGAGCTGTCCGTAAGCCGGGCCCCCATCCGCGAGGCCATGCAGACGCTGGCCAACGAGGGCGTGCTGGTCTCCGCGCCGCACAAGGGCAAGCGCATCACCGAGATGTCCCCGCAGGAAATCCGCGACAGCTATTTCATCGGCGGCGCCCTGGAGGGCGCGCTCGCGGCCTCCTCGCTGTCCGCCTACACCGAGGAGGATTTTCGGAATCTGGCGGACATCGCGGAGCGCATGCGCACGTCCCAGCAGGACCCCGTGAACGTGGAGATGCTGGAGGCGCTGGACAACGAGTTCCACGGAATCATCTTCTCCCGGACCTCCAGCCGCATGATCGTGGACATCATCCGCCGGTCCTGCCAGGGCGTGTCCAAGCTGCTCTATTATCCCCGCTGGAAGCGGCTCTTCTCGCGCAGCGAGGTCTACGAACGGCACCAGAAGATCATCGACGCCCTGCGCTCGGGCGATGTCGCGCGCATCGAGACCACCTTCCGCGACCACTACAACGAGATCGGCGAACGCATGTCCCGCGGCGGCCGTGAGTCGGGGTGAGCCGTCGACTTCCGTTTGTGGCTGTTTCTCAATAAATTTTTATTGACAAACAACCATAGTGGGGCGAAAAGGGGCCTCGGGGCAGACAAGCGCCCCGTGGAGGTCCGCATGGACGGCATGGACAGGATTCGCAAGGTGAGCGGGACGTTCCGCCTGTTGAGCACCCTGGCGATGGTGGCCATTCCCCTGGTGCTGACGGTCTATTGGCTGGCCTTCGACCATCTGCCCGAGGACATGGTGGCGGGTGTGCTGCCCGGAAACACGGCGCGGCCCCTGGGACTCGTCCCGAGTCTGCTCGCCCTGGCGGCCTGTCTGCCCCCGACAGCGGCCCTTGTGCGCGGCTTCGCGCTCCTGCGCCGCCTGTTCGGGCTCTACGGCCAGGGCCGGGTCTTCAGCCAGGACGTGGTCGGCTGCTACCGGGGCCTGGGGCGGACGCTCCTGGCCTGGGGCGCGGCCCTGTTCCTCCAGACTCCCT
The DNA here is from genome assembly GCF_023660105.1 of Desulfovibrio aminophilus. Lineage (NCBI taxonomy): Bacteria > Pseudomonadati > Thermodesulfobacteriota > Desulfovibrionia > Desulfovibrionales > Desulfovibrionaceae > Desulfovibrio > Desulfovibrio aminophilus. Next base: position 173,143 of record NZ_JAMHGA010000018.1, read on the forward strand.
TGCTGAGCCTGGCCCTGACCAGCGGCAACCCTCCCGGCAGCCACGTGATCAGCGTGGGCATCGGCACGGGCGAGCTCACGGCCGTTTTCCTGGGCGGCTTGGCGCTGCTCATCTCCTGGGTCATGGACGAGGGCCGCAAGCTGGACGAGGAACAATCCCTGACCGTGTGAGGACGCATGCCCATCGTCGTGAATCTTGACGTGGCCCTCGCGCGGCGCAAGATGTTCTCCAAGGAGCTGGCCGAGGCCGTGGGCATCACGGTCCAGAACCTCTCCATCCTCAAGACCGGCAAGGCAAAGGCCATCCGCTTCTCCACCCTGGAGGCCATCTGCCGCCACCTGGACTGCCAGCCCGGCGACATCCTGGAGTACCGGCCCGGCGACGATCAGGAGTAGAGCGCCCGGATGCGGCGGAAGAGGGCGGGCTTGCGGTCGTACTGGTGAACCAGGGCGGCCGGGAGTCCGGCCTCGTTGAGCGCCTCGCCCGCCTCGGACAGCTCCGGTTCCCCGGGCGTGGAGCCCAGGGTCAGGATCGGTCCGTCGTTGCCCAGGAAGCGGAGACTCGGCGGCGGGTCGCGGCGCAGGAGATGGTTGTGCAGGCCCTGGTCGTACCCGGCCATGCGCGGCCCCGGCGTGAAGGGCAGCAGCCGCGCGGTCATGCGCTCCAGGTAGTCGAGCACCGCGCCGGGTTCGCCCACGCTCGTGCCGGAGCAGGACAGGGGCTCGGCCGCCACCTCGGCCAGCGCCGCCTCGCCCAGATGGCCGCGCAGCCAGTGCGAGGTGTGCGGGCAGGAGCCCACGCTGGCCGAGCGGTGCTCCAGCGCGGCGCAGAACGCGCCGGGCCAGTCCACGGACGCCGGGTTGCGCTGGAAGATCACGTCCCGGGTGTCGGTGAGAAGCACTCGGCCGAACTCCCGCGAGTGTTCCCGCAACCAGTCCCGGTAGAGGAAATAGCGCCAGGCGTTGTAGGGAACGTGCTCCATCTCCGCCGGGCGGTTGAAGAGCAGCGTTTCCACGCCGTGGGGCTCCAGGCGCTCCGCCTCCCTGGTGGTGGGCGAGACGAAGAGCAGGCAGCGGCCTCGGAAGCCGGAGCGCTCCAGGGAGGCGGCGAAGGGCCTCATGTCGCCGTAGTGGTATCCGGCGGCCAGGCCGAGGACGAGAAAGGCGTCGGGCACGGGACCTCCTGACGACCGCCGAGGCTAGCCCAGGGGCGGGGGCGGGTCAATTCCATCGGGAACGGCGGCCCCGTTTCGCGCTTGCCTTTCGCCGTCGTGGAAAGCAGAATATGATTCTGCCCATCCGAGTCCCAAGACGAGAAACCGTCTCCAACCCGCCGTAAGCCCGGCGGTTCATGAGGTCGGCCAGGATGTCCACCTACTATGACTCGTTGTTGGAACGCCTCCGGGCCCTCATCGACGCGGGGTTGGATGCGCGGAGCACTGGCCGGGCTCTGGAACTCTTGGGCGGTGTCGCTCCGGCCGAGGAGGCATTGGAGCAACTGCGGCTCTATAACGAGACCTTGCCCAAGGCCGAGGAGTTCCCGTTCACTCGGCAAACCCGGTTCCTGCACTTCCTTTGGGATGCATTCGACAAGCTGCCCCGCTGTCTGTCCGTGAATTTCTCCATTCCCTTCCGCAGGCTCCTGGCTGAGCGGCTTTTCGCCCGGTGCGGCCCGGGGTTCATCTGCGAGGAGAACATGCGTTTCAACTTCGCGGCCCTGCTGCGCGTGGGCGAGGGCGTGTTCATCAACCGGAATGTGTTTCTGGACACCAAGGGCGGAGTGGAGATCGGCGACTTCGCGGCCCTGGCCGAGGACGTGCGCGTCTTCTCCCACGGCCACTCCGAGTCCTCGCATCTGGAGCGGAGCTACGCTCCGGTGCGCATCGGCGCCTACGCCAAGGTCTACTCCGGGGCCGTGATCCTGCCCGGGGTTACGGTGGGCGACGAGTCCATCGTGGCCTCCCATGCCCTGGTCAACCGTGACGTGCCTCCGGGCATGGTGGTGGCCGGGATGCCCGCCAAAATCATTCGCGAACGCCGTTCCGATGGCCGCCACGGCGTGGATCTGGAGCATATCTGGCTCTATTGATTCGGCGTGGGGCGGGCAATTTTTTCCAAGACGAGCCCGCCCTCGGGTGGTAGAGACGGACGCATGGCGCATCACGAAGGGTTCCCGGGCCTGGAGGAGGTCCGCTTCGCCCGCGACGAGGATCTGGGCGGCCTGGAGGTGCGTCTGGCGCGCTACAAGGACTTCGCCTTCGCCAACCACTGGCACGACTGCTTCTCCATCGGCGCGGCCCTGAACGGCGGCAGCCTCTGCATCCGCAACCGCGACAACAGCGTCATCCGCACCGGCCAGCTCTGCCTGCTCAACCCCGGGCAGGTCCATTCCGGCGTGCCCGCGCGCGACGTGGGCATCACCTACCTCATGTTCTACGTGGACCCCGGGGAGATGCGCCGGGTGGCGACGCGGGTCACGGGCCGGGACGACGGCTGCCCCGAGTTCCACTCCGTCATCTCCGCCGACCCGGAACTGTTCCAGGCCATGCTGCGCCTGGACCGGGCCGTGTTCGGCAAGGGCGGCCTGCTCACCCGCGAGAGCCTGTCGCTCTCGGCCCTGGCCGAACTGCTCGTGCGCAACGGACACCTCCGGCCGGACGCGCGCCGCGACGGCGACGAGCCCGGGGCCGTGTCACGCGCCCGGGAGTACCTGGCCGACAACCTGTCCGGCCCGGTGAGCCTGGACGACCTGGCCCGGGCCGCCGGGCTCTCGGCCTACCACCTCCTGCGGGTCTTCAAGAAGGCCGTGGGCGTCACGCCCCACGCCTGGTTGACCCAGCTGCGCGTGGAACGGGCCCGGCGTCTCCTGCTCCAGGGCGTGTCCCCGGCCGAGGCGGCCCTGGCCACGGGTTTCTACGACCAGAGCCACTTCACCAACACCTTCCGCCGCTTCATGGGGGTCACGCCCCGCCGCTACCGCCTGCTCCGCTGAGGCAATTCCTTCCAAGAAATTTCGGCGCGCACGCGCTAGGAAGGGGGCGACGCCGAGGCGTCAGGAGGCTTTCATGCGCGACCGTTCCCTGCTTCCCGTGCTGGCCCTGTTGACCACCGTGGTCCTCTGGGGTCTGTCCTACCCGGCCATGAAGACCGCGGTCACGGCCCTGGACCCCCAGGCCGTGATGTGGGCCCGCATGGTCGTGGCCCTGCTCACCCTGCTGCCCGTGGCCACCCGCGTCTGGCCCCGCATGCGCCGGGCCGACCTCCCGGCCCTGGCGGCCATGTGCCTGCTCATGCCCTGCGCCTACTTCTTCTTCGAGTCCAACGCCCTGCGCTACACCACCTCGATGCAGGCCGGGATCGTCTCGGCCACCGTGCCCCTGCTGGTGGCCGTGGGGGCCTGGATGTTCCTCAAGGAGCCGCTCACCGCGCGCGCCCTGGCCGGGCTTCTGCTGGCCCTGGCCGGGGTCAGCCTGATGAGCCTCCAGGGCCGGGCCACGGAGACCGCCTCGGACCCCCTGCTGGGCAACGCCCTGGAGGTCTGCGCCATGATCTGCGCCGCCGGGTCCATGCTCGTGCTCAAGCGCCTCTCCGCGCGCTACGGCTCCTGGTCGCTGACCATGCTCCAGACCGTGGCCGGGATGCTCTTCTTTCTCCCCGGCGCGCCGATCCTCTTCGACCGTTGGGATGCACTGCTCCACGGGGGGCAGCTCTGGATTCTCCTCTTCCTCGGCGCGGGCGCGAGCCTGGGAGCCTTCGGCCTGTACAACTGGGGCATGAGCCGCATGGAGGCGGGCCGGGCCTCGGCCTACATCAACCTCGTGCCGGTGATGGCCGTGGTCTTCGGTTGGTTGTTCCTGGGCGAGAGCTTGACTCTGGGGCAGATCTGGGCCGCGCTGCTCGTGCTGGCCGGGGTGGGCCTGAGCCAGATGCGCTCACGGCCGCGCCGGGGGCGGTCAGCACTCGGCGCGGAGGCCGCCGGTCGCTGATCGCCGCCGCGCCGGGGCCGAGAGCAGGGCGATGCCGCCGAGCACGCAGATGCAGCCCAGCACATGGCCCCACCCCAGGGGCTCGTCCAGGAAGGCCCAGGAGAAGAACAAGGCGCTCACCGGCATGAGCCCGCTGTAGACTCCGGCCGTGGCGGCCGGAACCCGCGCCACGCCGTAAAACCAGAGCACGTAGGCCAGCACGCTCACGGCTCCGCCGTAGTAGAGGAGCAGGAGCCACTGCCCAAGTCCCAGGGCGGCGAAGTCGAAGTGTGCCGCCTGCCAGGCCGCCGGGCCCAGGAACTGCGCCAGGCCGATGCAGCTCACGGCCGTGGACGCGGCCAGGGCCGAAAGCGAAGCAGGCAGGGCCTTGCGCAGGAGCAGGAAGACCGCCTCTCCGATCACCGCCCCGAGCACGAACAGGTCGCCCGTGAGGGACGACTCCCCGCCGTTTCCGGCGTTCAGAGCGGCGATGCTCATGGTCCCGGCCAGGGCCAGGAGGATGCCCAGCGTGCCCCTTTTCCCCGGGCGCTCCTTGAGGAAGATCAGGGCCAGGAACGCGATCCAGGCCGGAGTGGTGCCCGTGAGCACCCCGGCCGAGGCCGCGTCCGTGCGCAGCAGGCCGAGCAGGAGCAGGACGTTGAAGAGGAAGACCCCGCAGAAGGTCTGGAGGAAGAGCAGGCCCCAGTCCCGGGCCCGCAGGCGGGGCAGGCCGCCCTCCAGCAGCCGCAGCAGGGGCAGGGCCAGGGCGCAGGCCACGAGAAAGCGCAGGCCCAGCGCCAGATGCAGGGGCATGGACAGGGCCACGGTCTTGCCCACGGCCACGGAACTTCCGACGATGCACATGGCCCCGGCCAGACAGGCCCGGGCGGCGAACGGCGACGACATGGGAGCCTCCTTGCGATGGCCCCAGCATGTCGCGTCCCGGCTCAGCGGTCTTGAAGGGAATTGCGGTAGGCCGCCGGGGTGACGCCGGTGAGCCGCTTGAACTGGCGGGTGAGGTGGCTCTGGTCCGCGAAGCCGGTCTCGGCGGCCACGCTCGCGGGGTCCAGGCCGCCGCGCAGGAGCTCCTGGGCCCGCCGCACCCGGCACTGGACCAGGAAGGCGTGCGGGGTCAGGCCCGTGGCCTTGCGGAACACGCGCAGGAAATGGAAGGGCGAGAGCCCGGCCACGCGGGCGGTTTCGGCCAGGCCCGGGTCCCCGGCGCGGCGAGCGGCCAGGAACTCCCGGGCCAGGGCCACGGCCCGAGGCTCGGCGCCCGCCCGGGGCGGGGTTCCGCCGTCGTCGGCGTGGCGGGTGATCCAGGCGGCCAGCAGGGCCAGCAGGCCGGACTGGGCGGCCAGCCGGTCCGCGCCGGACTCCAGCAGGCGGTGCAGGGCGAGCAGGTCGCGGGCCAGGGCCGGGTCGCGCAGCACGCCCGCGTGGAAGTGCGGCAATCCCGGGCGGCCCAGCTCCGCCGCCACCGCGCCCGGCAGGGCCGGGTCCAGGTAGAGCATGCGGTAGGCCCAGCCCCGCTCGGTGGCGGCGCGGCCGTCGTGGGCCAGACCCGGCACCACGAGGTTCACCTCTCCCGGCGCGGCCACCAAGTCCGCCCCCTGGTAGCGGAAGGCCAGGGCCCCGGACTCGATGACGCCCAGGGCGTAGCCCTCGTGAAAGTGGCGCGGGAAGGTCTGGGTGCGGAACGAGGCGCGCATGAGCTCCAGCCCGTCCAGGCCGGGAACCCTCCAGGCGATGCTCCGTTCCGTCGTGTGTCCGCTCACGGCCATGCCGCCTCCCGTCCTGAAGATGCGACAGCGACCCTACGCGGTCAAGACCTCCGGGGCTTGAAGAAAATTGCTTCGGGAGCCGCCCCCGAGGTGGACGGCGCGGCCCTCGCCGGGTATAGGGAAACGTGCCTCGGCCAAGGGCCGTCGGCCTTGCAACTCGGCTCCCGTTGCGCTACCAACGGACCTTCCCGGCGAACAAACCCTGAAGGAGGGGAGTGGTTATGAAACGGATTTTCCTGCTTCTCGCGCTCGTGCTGTTTTCCGTGTCCGCGGCCTACGCCGCCGACGGCTCCTGGGACGCCGTGAAGGCCAAGGGCGAACTGGTCATCGGCCTGGACGACGCCTTCCCGCCCATGGGCTTCCGCAAGGACGACAACAAGCTCTACGGCTTCGACATCGATGCGGCCGAGGAAGTCGGCAAGCGCCTGGGCATCAAGATCGTCTGGCAGCCCACCGCCTGGGACGGCGTGATCCACTCCCTGGACGCCAAGAAGTTCGACTGCATCTGGAACGGCATGACCATCACCGAGGAGCGCGCCCAGAAGGTGCTCTTCACCAAGCCCTACATCATGGACGGCCAGATCGTGGTCGTGGCCCTGAACAGCAAGGCCGCCAAGTTCGAGGACCTGGGCGGCAAGCCCGTGGGCTGCCAGAAGGGCTCCTCGGCCGTGGAGGCCGTGAAGGCCCTGCCCAAGGCCCCCTCGGAAGTCCGCGAGTATGACGCCAACCCCAAGGCCTTCCTGGACCTCGAGGCCGGCCGCATCGCCGCCGTGGTCATCGACAACGTCTCGGGCCGCTACTTCATCTCCACCAACCCCGGCAAGTTCAAGGTCCTGCCCGGCTTCATCACCAAGGAGCCCTTCGGCGTGGCCTTCCGCAAGGCCGACGTGTCCCTGAAGGACATGGTCCAGAAGACCATCGACGCCATGGTCGCCGACGGCGCCATGGGCAAGATCTCCCGCAAGTGGTTCGGCGAGGACATCACCAATCCCAAGAAGTGGTAGACGGGTGACCTGCTTCCTGACGACGATCCGGAGCGGGGCGCGCCGCGCCCCGCTCCTCTTGCTTCTCCTGGGCCTGCTCGCCGGGACGCTCCTGTCGTCCCTTCCGGCCCGGGCCGGAACGCCGGACGAGTATCTGCGCCAGGCCCGCGAGGCCCAGTCCACGGGCGACCTCCAGGCCGCCGAGCGCTTCTTCCTCATGGTTCCGAAGCCCGGCCCCCAGGGCGATGACGGCCAGTTCGTGGAGAGCCGCATGCAGGTGGCCCGCCAGCGCTTCGCCCTCAAGGACCTGGACGGCGCCGAGGCGGCCGCCCGCGAGGTCCTGGCCGTCTACCCGGACAACGCCGAGGCCGGGAACGTGGCCGCGGCCGTGGAGCGGGAGCGCCTGCCCAAGTGGCGGCGCTACCTGGACGACACCCTGCGCTTCCTGCCCACGCTCCTGCACGGCAGCCTGATGACCCTGCTGCTCGTGATCTTCACCATGGCGATTTCGCCTTTCGGCGGCCTGCTCATCGCCCTGGGCCGGATCAGCCCGGTGAAGCTCCTCTCGGGCGCGTGCTGGTTCGTGATCTGGTTCTTCCGGGGCACGCCGCTGCTGCTGCAACTTTTCTTCATCTATTACGGCCTGCCCGCCCTGGGCGTGACCCTCAAGCCCCTGAGCGCGGCCTTCCTGGGCCTGGGGCTGAACTACTCGGCCTATCTCGCCGAGATCATCCGGGGGGCCATCCAGAGCATCGACCACGGCCAAACCGAGGCGGCCAAGGCCCTGGGCATGACCCCCTGGCAGACCATGCGCCGGGTCATCATCCCCCAGACCTACAAGCGCCTCGTGCCTCCGGTTGGCAACGAGTTCATCGCCCTGATCAAGGACACGGCCCTGGTTTCGACCATCGCCATGGTCGAGCTCATGCGCTCGGCGGACCAGATCTTCAACGCCTATTTCAACGTCACGGTGCTGGTCCTGGCGGCGGCCATCTACCTCTGTTTCACCTCGGTCTTCACCTTCGTCTTCGAGCGCGTGGAACACCGCCTCGGCGTCTACGAGAGGCGGTAGATGGACTACATCCTGGAGCTCAGGGACATCGTCAAGCAGTTCGGCGGGCACACGGCCGTGGACCACGTGAGCCTGTCCATCCGCCGGGGCGAGAAGGTCGTCATCGTGGGGCCCAGCGGCTCGGGCAAGTCCACCCTGCTGCGGACCATGAACTTTTTGGAGACGGCCGATTCCGGCGAGATGCTCTTCGAGGGCCGCCCGTGCGGCTCGACGGTCTGGGGCAAGCGCCGCACCCGGGAACGCCAGCGCATGGTCTGCGGCCTGCGCTCCGAGATCGGCATGGTCTTCCAGCAGTTCAACCTCTTTCCCCACATGACCGTGCTCGGCAACGTCATGGAGGGGCCCGTGACCGTGCTCGGCCAGGGCCGGGGCGAGGCCCGCGAGACGGCCCTGTCCATGCTCCGGCGCGTGGGCATGGAGCGCTGGGCCGAAGCCTACCCCGTGACCCTCTCCGGCGGCCAGAAGCAGCGCGTGGCCATCGCCCGGGCCCTGGCCATGAGTCCCAAGATCATGCTCTTCGACGAACCCACCAGCGCCCTGGACCCCGAACTGGTGGGCGAGGTCTTCGACACCATCCGCCAGCTGGCCCTGGACGGCATGACCATGGTCATCGTGACCCACAACATGGGCTTCGCCCGCGAGGTGGCGGACACGGTGATCTTCATGGAGAACGGCCGCTTCCTGGCCCAGGGCGCGCCCCAGGAGTTCTTCGCCTCCGGGGCCGAGCTGCCGCGCATCAAGTCCTTCCTGGAAAAGATGCTCTAGCCGCCCACCCGCACGTCGGCGGCGATGACGCCGAGAATCCGGCCCGAGGCGTCTCGGAAGGGGCAGGACACGGTGATGCAGGCCGCGCCCGAGGCCTGGGACACGTATACGTCCGAGACCTGCATGGTCTGCTTGCTCATGGCCTCCGCGAACCACGGCCGCCCCGACCAGTCCTTGCCCAGAGCGGCGTGGTCGTCGGCCGACCCGCTTCCGGGCTGGGGGATGTTCTCCACCAACTGGCGGCCGGCGGCGTCCGTGACGTAGAGCAGTTCCAGGAAGGGCTTGCGCTTGATCTGGGAACGCAGGGAGCGTTCCATGCGGCCCCGGTCCAGGGAAAGGATGTCCGCGTCGGCCGAGAGTTCGGCCACGACTTCCTTGAGCGCGCCGCCGCCCACCAGTTCGAAGACCCGGGTCATGGTCGCCAGGGAGGCGATGCTCCGGGTCAGGCCGCGCACGGCCGTGTCCGCCGTGCCCATGGCTTCGCCGGTCTCGGCTGAAATGGCGTTGACCTCCATGACCGTCCTGTTGAGATCCTCGCTGGCCTGGGACTGCTGCCCGGCGGCCACGGCGATGGCCTGGACCCGCTCCGTGGTCCCGCCCACGAGGCGCACGATCTCATCCAGGGCCGCGCCGGACTCCTGGGCCACGCGCACGGTTTCCCCGACCATCTCCCCGGCCTCCTCCACGCCCCGGCGGGTCGTGCCGACCTTGTCCCGGATGGCCTCGATCTCCCGGCGCACGTCCAGGGTGGCGGCCTGGGTCTTCTCGGCCAGCTTGCGCACCTCGTCGGCCACCACGGCGAAGCCGCGTCCGGCCTCTCCGGCCCGGGCCGCCTCGATGGCCGCGTTCAGCGCCAGAAGGTTGGTCTGGTCCGCGATGTCGCTGATCACGCCCATGATTCGGCCGATGGCCTCGGCCTGGCCGCCGAGCACGACAACGGCCTCGCCCAGTTCGGCGGACTTGGCCGCCACGGCCTCGATGGAGCGCACGGTGCGCACTACGGTGTCCGCACCCGCCCGGGCCCGCTCCACGGCGGCGGACGCCTCGCGGGACGCTGCTTCGGCGCCCGTGGCCGCCTCGGAAATGGAGGCGGTCATTTCCTCCATGGCCGAGGCCGCCCCGGCCATGAGTTCCTGCTGCTTGCGCGCGCCCTCGCCCGCCCGGGCCGAGGCCTTTTCCAGATCGCCGGAGGCCCGCTCGATGCCGCCGACGGCCTGTTTCAATGTCTTGGCCGCCGAGTGCAGGGCCTGGAAACGGGCGTTTTCGGACTGTTCCTTGGACAGCTCGGCCTCCTCAAGGCAGACGGTGAGGTCGCGGCGTTGGGCCGCCAGTTCGGAACGTGTCGCGGCCAGCTCGGATTCCAGTCCCGACGAGCGTTCGACGGCTTTCGCCACCAGCGCGGCGAGAGTTGCAAAATTGTCAGGGCAGGTGTCCTGGACGGGCCGCTCGCCGGCCAGGGAAAGCAGGCCTGAGGCCATGTCCCGGGCGGCCCGGCCGCAGCGCGCCGTCAGGGCCAGCCCCGCGCCGAGACTCAGCGCGGCGACAAATCCGGTCATCAACACGGTTTGGTTGGACAAAAACGGTAAATCCGAACTGAATCCGGCGGCCAGGGCCGTGAGAAGAAAGAGGAAGAAATTTCCAATTGTTACAATGAGAATAGTGGTTCGCATGCGCCAACTCCCGCTTCCTTTTGGAGTGTTTCCAGCGGGAGGTGTGCAAGGGCGGGGCCAAGACGGCCCGGGCGGGAGTCAGGAATTCTTCGATCCCAGCAGGACCATGCCGCGGATGGTGTGCAGGAGCAGCCCCTCGGGTTTCTTCAGGTCCGGCAGTTCCTCGCCCGGGGTCAGGGTCGTCACGGCCGCCCGGCCGATGATGTGCCGTCCCTCGCGGCCCCGTTCCTCGGTGCGCAGGCCCCAGACGTCGTGCAGGATCATGGCCCGTCCGCCCTGTTCGCCCACGTAGAGCATGATGTGTCCGGGCTTCCAGAGCAGGGTGGCGAAGGGCACGCCCCGGGCCAGGATGGCGGCCTCCTTGTTCTGGTCCGCCAGTCCCTCCAGGGAGACGTATTCCCCGGCCTTGCCCTGCTGCCGGGAGTTGCGCGGCAGGCCCAGGCCGAAGGGCGTGTAGAGGTCCAGGAGCAGGGCCGAGCAGTCGCGGTGGCCGTACATGCCGCCCCAGCCGTAGGGCTCGCCGAGCATGGAGTCGCCCACGCGGGCCAGGTTGGCGGCCGTGGCGGGCAGGGGCAGGGGCGCGGCGTCGGAGGGGGGCAGCAGGCCGCGTACAGTAGTAGCCTCGCCCTGGGCGTCGCGCACCGGGAGGAGCACCTCGTAGCCCCGGGCCGTGGCCCGGGCCAGGGGCAGGAGCATGCCCACCCGGGCCTGGAAGCGGAACAGCCCGTGCTCGTCGGCCAGGGACACCCGGTCGCGGGTCACGGCCACCAGGGGGGCGGCCTGGAACTTCTTGCGGAACTCGGGCCCGGCGAAGGCCACGTCGGACACGGGCACCCAGCCCGAGGCGTAGCGGCAGTGGGCCAGGGCGAAGGCCCCGTCGGCCGAGAGGTGAGAGAGGTAGAGCGGGGTTCCGGCCCAGACCGCCGTGTTCTGCAGGTAGTCGAAGGGGAAGCCCTCGCCCGGCAGGTGGCGGTTGAGAAAGGCCGGTTCCAGGGTGGGCAGCACCCGCAGGGAGGTGTGGACCACGGCCACGGCCGGGCGGCCGAAGTTGGGGAAGTCTTCGGGCCGGGAGAGGCGGCGCATCTCCTCCATCCAGGCCGGACCCCGGCGCAGGAGGTTTTCGCCGTAGACCGTTTTGCCCGAGAAATGGTTCAGGCCCCAGAAGGCGTCGCCCGGGTCCTTGGGAGGAACCGTGCGCTCCCAGGGCGCGAAATAGCCGGTGAGGAAGCCGCGCAGCATCCCGGCCTGGACGTCCGGCGCGAACAGGAGGCGGCCGCCGCCCTGGCCCACGTAGGCGAAGAGGTCCTGGGGCAGGGCGGCCACGTCCCGCACTTCCCGCGGATCGGGCGGCACGAGCGGGGCCTTGGCCGCGCAGGCCGAGAGAAGCAGGAGCAGGCAGAGCGCCGGAAACGCCGCATGGACACGGGGCGGGGCGGTGAAGGTGCGCATGGGGTTCCTCCTTAACAGGTTCACCCGGACGGCGAAAGTCCCGCCTTTTTCATTGAGCGCGGCGACGCTTGGGGATAGGATGCCGCAACCCATACGCCGAGGAGGAAAACGCATGCGGTTCATTCGATTGTTGGCCCTCTTGTTCTGCCTCGCCGCCCCGGCGGCCGCCCTGGCCGCCGACGGTCCCGCTCCCGTGGTGGTCTTCGAGACGAGCAAGGGCATGATCTTCATCCAGCTCGACAACCAGAAGGCCCCCGTGACCACGGCCAACTTCCTGAAGTACGTGAACTCCGGGTTCTACGACGGGACCATCTTCCACCGCGTGGTCAACAACAAGGGCATGGGCATCGTCCAGGGCGGCGGCTACGACGCCTCCTTCCACCAGAAGCCGACCATGCCGCCCATCGCCTGCGAGTCCCGCAACGGCCTGGAGAACAAGGCCGGGACCATCTCCATGGCCCGTACCGCCGACCCGGACAGCGCCACCTCGCAGTTCTTCGTCAACGTCCGGGACAACGACTTCCTGAACTTCCGTTCGGCCACGCCCGAGGGCATGGGCTACGCCGTGTTCGGCCGGATCATCCGGGGCATGAACGTGATCCAGGACATCGCCAACCTGCGCACCGCGCCCCGGGGCATGATGGACGACGTGCCCGTGGAGCAGGTGGTCGTGCGCAAGGCCTACCTCTACAAGGAGCCCTGAGCCCCATTTCCCGCCTGAAGCGAAAAGGCCGGACCCGCGAGGGTCCGGCCTTTTTTCGTCCCGCCGCGCGGGCCCGGGTCAGGACCGGCGGCCCAGGCGGGCCAGCAGCCGGGCGCAGAAGGCGTCCACCAGGGGCTCCTCCTCCAGGCCGAGCACCGAGCCCGTGTCCAGCTGCCGCCGGGCCAGGCCGGGCAGGAAGGGCAGGGTTTCCGACTCCCCGGGCAGGCCCGGGATGTCCGGGACGCCGACGCCGTCCGGCCGACGGTTGAGCACGAGCACCTGCCGGGACAGGCCCAGGCCGTCCGCCATGCGGGCGATGTCCGCGGCCGTCTCCAGGCCCCGGCGGCTCGGCTCGCTGACCACGAGCAGGGCGTCCACCGAGGCGGCCGTGCCCCGGCCCAGGTGCTCCACCCCGGCCTCCAGGTCCACCAGGACCCAGGCGTCGGGCCCCAGGAGGAGGTGGGCCAGCAGGGACTTGAGCAGGGCGTTGGCCGCGCAGGCGCAGCCGCCCCCGGCCTCGCCCAGCCCGCCCATGACGAGCAGGCGCTTGCGCCCGGCGGCCCCGGGCAGGGTCACGGCCAGCTTGTCCGGCAGGTCGTCCACCTCCGGGGTCAGGTTCAGGATGCCGCGCCCGATGCGTTCCTCCACGAGGTCGCCGCGCTGGGCCAGGGGCGTGGGCAGCTCCTCCCGCGAGAGCCCGCTGGCCTGCCCCAGGGACAGGGCCGTGTCCGCGTCCACCATCCACACCGACTGGCCTCGGCGGGCCAGATAGTCGGCCAGCCAGGCCGTGATGGACGTCTTGCCCACCCCGCCCTTGCCGGCCACGGCCAGTTTCATGTCGTCCTCCCGGGAAGGCGGGCGGCGGCCGGAAACTGCCGCCGCCCGGGGTTGCTACGCCTTCAGGCCCAGGGCCCGGCGCTTGTCGGCGATGATCGCGTCCAGCTTTTCGGCCGCGGCCACGGGGTCGGGCTCCACCAGGAAGGCCGCGCCCACCACGTTCTTGAGCCCCTCCAGGGCCAGGCCGGTGACCAGCTCGCTGCCCAGGATGTTCGGCGGCAGGCCGAGGTGGGTGTGGATGCCGCTGGCCACGGCGTAGAGCCCGATGGTGGCGGCCTTCTCCGAGTACCACTCGGGCGCGCTGGCCACCACGGGCAGGTCCGCGATGTCCGCGCCCAGGGCGTCTGCCAGCACGGCGCAGAGGTGCAGGATGCGCGAGTTGTCCACGCAGCTGCCCATGTGCAGCACCGGCGGGATGCCCAGGGATTTGCACACGGCCGAGAGCCCGGGCCCGGCCTGCTCGGCGGCCGAGGGCGTCAGCAGGCCCGCCTTGCCCATGGCCACGGTGGCGCAGCCGGTGATGACCACCAGCACGTCGCGCTTGATGAGCTCGCGGGCCAGGGTCACGTGGCAGTGGTCGTGCTTGAGCTTGGGGTTGTTGCAGCCCACGATGCCCGCCACGCCGCGCACCGCGCCGGAGGCCACGGCGTCCAGCAGGGGCTTGGGCGTGCCGCCCAGGGCCCCGAGGATGGCCTCGTTGGAGAAGCCGCTCATGATCTCCACCGGCTCGCCGGGAATGAGCACCCGGCCCGGATCGCGCTTGGCGAAGGCCTCGATGGCCATCTCCACGACCTTGCGGCCCTGGGCCCGGGCGGTGTCGAAGTGGAACTCCACGTGCTCGGCCCCGGAGAAGTGAGCCTTGTCCGAGGTGCTGATGAAGCGGGTATGGTAGCAGGCGGCCACGCCCACCAGGCTCGGCATGATGCACTGGTAGTCGGCCACCACGGCCTCCACCGCGCCGGTGACGATGGCCAGCTCGGTCATGAGATGGTTGCCCGCCATGGGGATGCCCTGGCGCATGAGCACCTCGTTGCCCGTGCAGCACAGGCCCGCGATGTTGATGCCCGAGGCCCCGGCGGCCTTGGCCCTGGCCAGCATCTCCGGCTCGCGCGCGGCGGCCAGGACCATCTCCGAGACGATGGGGCTGTGGCCGTGAACCAGGATGTTCACCTGGTCCTTTTTGAGCACGCCCAGGTTGACCTTGGAGGAGACGGGCCTGGGCGTGCCGAAGAGGATGTCCGAGACCTCGGTGGCGATCATGGAGCCGCCCCAGCCGTCGGCCAGGGCCACGCGGGCGGCGTGCAGACAGATGCTCGTGGGGTCGCTGTCCACGCCCATGTGCGTGCGGTGGAGCATCTCCACGGGCTCGCGGTCGATGCCGCGCGGGGTCACGCCGAGCTTGGCCCAGAGTTCGCGACGCTTGGCGGGCACGCGCGGCAGGAAGGCCAGGCGGCCCTTGCGGCAGCCGAAGTCCTCGTAGAAACGGTCGGCCAGTTCGGCCGCGATCCGGGTCGCGTCCTTGCCCGCGCAGTCGATGCCCGCCTCGGCCGCGATGCGGGCGAGCTTCTCCTCGTCGCGCACGGCGTAGTCCTTGGTGGTTCCCTGGCCCACGGCCTCCAGGGTCTCCAGCAGGTCGCGGCCGTGGTCCGAGTGGGCCGCCGCGCCACCGGCCACGAAGCGGCCGAAGTTGCGGGCCACGATGAGGTCCCCGTCCGCGCCGCAGACGCCGCGCTTCTTGCCGTTGCCGTTTCCGTTGGCGCTGATCCGGCAGGGGCCCATGACGCACTTGTTGCAGGTCAGTCCCTTCTCGCAGAAGGCGCAATGCGGCGTCTGCTGGTCCAGCCGGTCCCAGACGGTCTCCACGCCGTCCCGCCGGGCCTTGTCGATCATCTGCCTCGCGTCGTCCCAAAGAGTCAGTTCTTCCAGGGTCCGCTTGTCCTTGGCCATGTGTGCTCCTCCTCGTCGGGTTCCTTTTCGGGCCGGGCCCGAGCATGCCCGAGGAATAGCCCGTCGGGCGGGAGCGGTCTGTCGCCTGGGCGACAAAACGGCACGCTTCGCGGATTTCGCGGGGGAGGGATGAGGAATCAGCGAGAGGCGGTGTCTAGCGGCTGGCTTCCAGGTTCGCCACGTCCGGGATGAGGTAGGAGCCCCGGCCGCGCTTCACGATGAGTCCGTCGCGGATCATGTCGTTGAGCAGGGTGGAGACGGTCTGGCGGGTGGCCCCGACCACGGCCGCGATCTCCTCCACAGTCAGGCCGGACTCCACCAGCAGGCCGCCGGACTCGGGCGCGCCCTTGCGGACCTCGTGCAGGAAGAACTCGGTGATCCGCTTGCGGGCGTCCTTGAAGGCCAGGCTCTGGATGATGGAGAAGGAGTTGCGCAGCAGCGAGCCCAGGACCTGGATGATGCCGTAGGTCAACTCGGGGAACTCCTCCACGCACTTGCGGAAGTCCTCGGCCCTGGCCTCCAGGAGCACGACCGGCCGCACGGCCCGGACAAAGGCCGGGGTGTGGCTGCTGTATATGCCCCCGGGCTTGAGGATCGAGACGGTCAGCTCCTTGTCCTCGTGGGCCAGGTAGACCCGGACGAGGCCCGAGGCCACGATGAAGACGATGCTCTCCGGGTGGTGCGGGGTGAAGATGACCTCCCGGCGGCCATAGGATCGCTCGGCGAAGATGCGGCGCAGGGGCGCGCGGTCGGGGCTTTGCAGCTCCCGCAGCACGTCCTGGCCGGTGAAGTTCATCTTGAGGGGCACTGGTTCTCCGGGGGGCGCGTCCTGGAACGGTGCGCGGTGGAAGACGCGGGCGTCAGCCCAGGGCGCGGCGGATGTATTCGCGCAGGTCGCCGGCCGCGAGGGGCTTGGCCAGGAAGAAGGTGGCCCCGGCCTCGAGCAGGCCCGCGATCTCCTTCACCCCGACCACGGCGGACATGATGATCACCGGCAGGCCGCGCAGGGCCGTGTCCTCGCGCAGGGCCAGGATGAGCTGGCGGCCGTCCATCTCGGGCATCATGATGTCCGTGAGCAGGAGCTGGAAGTCGTTGACCCGCAGGGCGTCGTAGGCGTGGCGTCCGTTGGGGCTGACGAAGGCCGTGTGTCCCATGTCTTCCACCAGCCGGGCGGCCAGGCGCTGGGAGATGCGGTCGTCTTCCGCGATGAGGATTTTGGCCATGCGTGCGTCTCCGGCTCCCCTCCCGTCCGCCTCTCCGTGCCTCGTGGGAATCCCATTTTCTATTTTGGCAGAGATGGGCCGGGCTGACAAGCTCGCCCTGCCCGGGCGGGAAAAAAGGCCCGCCCCGGGGCGGGGCGGGCCGGCACACCATATCGTGCTGGGGGCCTAGAGCTTCTCGACGAGCATGGTGTCGTCGAAGTCGGGCACCAGTCTGTACTTGGCGCCTCCGGCCTCGAATTCGTAATCCATTCCAGGGAAGAGCTGCAGGCTGGGATTGAACTCGTCCCCGAAGAAGATGTCCTTGGCTTCGCCGTTGCTGTCGAAGCGGACGGACTTGCCTCCGGCCAGGGTGACGATCTCGCCGTGATGGATGCGAACGGGAAGATCCGCCTCGGTGTAATCCATGACTCTCCCTCCCTTTATAAGTACTTTGGTTCGCTTATATCTCCCATTGGGGCGCATGTCCACTTCCTCACAAGAGAAAATCAGGTCTTCCGCCGGAAGGCGCGGGTGGCGGGCGGCGAAATCCTGGCATGATCCTTGCCTCTGTCCGGGTGGAGGAATTTTTTGCCGGATGTCCGGGCCGTCGGCCCGGGCTCCGCAATCCCGGTGGGGTCGCCGGGAAAAGGAGAGCCTTCATGGGTTTCAGCGCAATGTACGTGGGCGCCACGGGAATCACGTCGCTCAGCCAGAAGATGTCGTCCATCGGCAACGACCTGTCCAACGTGGACACCGTGGCCTACCGGGGAAACGACGTCTTCTTCCAGGATCTCATGAGCCGGTACGGGACCGTGGGCCAGGTTCTCTCCAACGACACGGGCGCCGCCTTCCAGATGGGCATGGGCGTGGCCGTGGCCGACGTGCGCATCGATCTCACCCAGGGATCGTTCATGGACGGCGACACGAACACGGACATGTCCATCGACGGCAAGGGCATGTTCCGCGTCGTGAGCCCGGACAGCGGCTCGACCTACTACACCCGGGCCGGGAACTTCCGGTTCAACAACGCGGGGTACCTGATGGACCCCCACGGGAACGTGCTCCAGGGCCGGGCCATCGACCGGACCACCGGAACGGTGGGCGGTGGCGTTTCGGACATCGTGCTGCCCTGGGAGGATGCGACCATCGACGGCGTACCCACCCGGGTGATCACGTCCCCGCCGAGCCCCACGACCCGCCTCAACCTCCAGTTCGCCCTGGACAAGAACGAGACCGACCACAGCACGAGCTCCACCGACCCGTTCTTCGCCCTGGCCGGACTCTGGAACGGGGCCGCGGACCCGCCGCTGGCGGGCAGCAGCTACGCCATGTCCAGTTCCATCAACGTCTACGACGCTGAGGGCAACGCCCATCCCATGACGATCTACCTGGACAAGGTGGACGTCACCCCGAGCGACGGGAAGACGTACTGGGAATACATCGCCACCGTGGACCCGGCGGCCGACGGCCGCGCCGGGATGACCGGGACCTCCGGGGCCGGGCTGCTCATGATGGGCACCCTGACCTTCAACAATTTCGGCCAGCTGGTGGGCCAGACCGCCTACACCTATGAAGGGGCGGGCGATTCGGCCGTTCTGAGCAACTGGTCTCCGGCGGCCTTTTCCGTCGACGGCTTCCCGACCATGAACATGACCTTTTTGGGCACGGCCAGCGGAGCCGCCGCCGGGACCGGGGAGCAGACCATCGCCCTGAACCTGGGCCTGGGCAGCGCCACGAGCAGTTGGACCGGGCTGGCCTCCAACGCCTCGGCCGCCTCCGTGGGAACCAGCGCGGCGAACCTGCCGAACCTGGCCTCCATCGCGGAGCAGCCCAACGCCAGCACCGGCTACGGCGATTCCCTGGCCACCCTGAGCTCGAGCCAGGACGGCCACGCCACCGGCTACCTGCTGGACGTCTCCGTGACCAGCGAGGGCTACCTGCGGGCGCGCTACACCAACGGCGAGGAGGAGAACCTCTACCAGATTCCTCTGTACACCTTCACCAACGAATACGGCCTGCGCCGGGAGGGCTCGAACCTCTACACGGCGACCCAGGAATCCGGCGCGGTGGTCGAGGGAACGGCCGGGACCGGCCCTCGGGGCAACATCCAGGGCAAGACCCTGGAAAAGTCCAATGTGGACATGGCGGAGAAGTTCGTGGAGATGATCACCACCCAGCGCGGTTTCCAGGCCAATACCAAGGTGGTGAGCACGTCCGACTCGTTGTTGAACACCGCCATCAGCATGAAGCGGTAAGGAAGGAAATGATATCCGGGCCCGCTCCGTATGGGGCGGGCCTCTTTTCTTTTTTTTCGTCAGGGGATAGAAAGACAGTTGACTTCGCGCCTGGATGGAATACGAATTGAAGTGATGCAAAACGGTCATTAGCGAGAAAGGAGTTGCCCATATGAAGTCCAAGTTTGCCGTTCTGTTGGTGTTCCTGGCCATGGCTCTGCTGCTCGCCGCGGGTTGCGCCAAGAAGAAGACCGCCGCCCAGCCCCAGGCCGTGGTCATCGAGGATACCACTCCTCCGGCCGCGCCCGAGCCCTACACGCCCCCGGCCGTGGACGAGGATGCGCTCAAGGCCGAGCAGGCCATGCAGGAGCTGGCCTCCCCCATCCATTTCGACTTCGACAAGTCCGCCATCCGCGCCGGAGAGGACCGCGACCGGCTTCAGAGCAAGGCCGTGATCATGCAGCGCTACTCCGTGGTTTCCGTGACCATCGAGGGCCACTGCGACGAGCGCGGCACCAACGAGTACAACATGGCCCTGGGCTCCCGCCGCGCGAATTCCGCCAAGGAGTACTTGAAGGTGCTGGGCGTCGACCCCTCCCGCATCGACACCGTGAGCTACGGCGAAGAGCGTCCCGTGGACCCGGGCCACAACGAGGCCGCTTGGTCCAAGAACCGCCGCGACGAGTTCGTGGTGCGCCGCTAACGGCGTCCGCTTCGACGAAACGAAAGGCCGACGCCCCGAGTCGGCCTTTTTTCATGGCCGGACCGGGTTCCGGGCTTTTCAGCGGCCCGCTCGACGGATATGTTCGGCCGAACCGGGAGGAGGAGAATGGACACCGCACGCCGGGCGCTCTGGATCGCGGCCCTGATCGTCATCTGCTGTTCCTGCGGCGGCCGTTCGGCGGGCCGGGACAAGGTCGCCGGTCCCCTGGACGCCTCGGACCAGTGCGTGCTCGTGCTGGCCGACGACTGGGATTCCACCGGGGGCGTGCTGCGCCTGTTCGAGCGTTCCTGGACCGGGAGCTGGAAGGCCGTCGGACCGGAGGCGCCCGTGTTCCTGGGCCGCAAGGGCCTGGGCTGGGGCCGAGGCCTGCACCCGGAGCAGCCCGGTGAGCTCCGCAAGGCCGAGGGAGACGGCCGCGCCCCGGCCGGGGTCTTCGCCCTGGGTCCGGCTTTCGGCCGGGCCCCGATGGAGCCGCCGCTCAAGGCCATGCCCTTCCTGGTGGCGGACAGCGAGACGATCTGCGTGGACGACAGCGTGTCCTCCCACTACAACACCGTGTTCCAGGCCGACCAGGTCCCGGTCCGCAACTGGGACAGCTTCGAGCACATGCTGCGGACCGACGCCCGCTACGACCTGGGGCTGCTGGTGGGCCACAATCCGCCCCCGGTGGCGCCGGAGGGCGGCTCCTGCATCTTCATGCACCTCTATTCGGATCCGCCGCTGCCCACCTCGGGCTGCACGTCCCTGCCCCGGCCGGACATGGAGCGCCTGCTGCGTCGCCTCGACGCGGGCAGGCGGCCGGTGCTCGCGCAACTTCCCCGGGCCGAATACAACCGGTTCAAGGAGGCCTGGAACCTGCCCTGAGGGCCGCGTTCCGTTTTTTTGCCGCATTGAAATGCGCTTCGGCTTCCCATGAGCGCGGCGGCGGGGTATGATCCGCTCCATGCGGCTCTTCGGCCGGATATCGGGCGGCGTCTGTTTCCGCGCGTGATCGAAGCGGCGCAAAGGATCGTTTCATGCACTGGCTGCATCCCATCTTCCAGACATTGGCCCTGCCCTTCGCCATCTGCGCCCTTTTGCTCGGCTGGACCCGTTTCGCCGCCGTCCACTTGGCCCGTCCCGGGCAGTTTCAATGGACGCGCCACGTGACCCTGGGAAGCGTCGCGCTGTCCATCTGGCTGGCCGGATTTTTCGCCGGCGCGGGTATCGCCTGGCTTGAGTGGCGGGCGGTGTTCGTCACCGGCCTGCATGCCCGCCTGGGGCTGTGCATGGTGCCGTTCCTCGCGTTCGGGTTGGTCTCCGGGCTGGCCATGCACCGGAAGAAGAAGGCGAGGCGCTGGCTGCCGCTGGCCCACGGGCTGAACAACGCCTTGCTCATTCCGGCCGCGTTCGTCCAGTTGGCCACCGGACTGCGCATCCTGAGCTCCGCCGTTTTTCCCTGACCTCCCGGCCCGCCACGGGCGGCCGTGGGGTGGGTGGCCGGAAACAATGCCGGAAAAAGCAAGGGCCTCGGTGGGCGTTCCACCGGGGCCTTCTCGTTCGTGTTGGGCCGGGAGGTCCCGCGCTCCAATCCCGATTTGCGTAAATTTATTCAATAAATAAAGTCTGATGGATGAAAGATGTCGACTCGGGGCGTGATCCTTGTTGACATGAATACTATTTTGGTTCATCTTGAATTCAACTTGAATTAAAAATGAATTCCGATCAACTCGCTCGGCGCGAGATGAGCCCGGAAAACTACGGACGCCATGTCGCCCGGGCCGATTCCGAGAGGGGGAGAGAGCGTGGATTCCGAGAAATTGCTGCGCATCATTCGGGGTGAACTGGTCGAGACCACCGGGTGTACCGACCCCGGGGCCATTGTCCTGGCGGTTGCCGTGGCCACCCAGGCCTTGGGGCGGACCCCGGGCGATGTCGAGGTCGTGCTCAGTCCCGAAGTCTACAAGAACGCGGTGAGCGTCGGCATCCCCGGCGCGGGTCGCCGTGGAGCCGAACAGGCCGCGGCCTTGGGCGTCGAGATGGCCGGGCATGCCGATGAGGGACTGGCCATCATGAATCGAGTGACCGCGGAAAAGGTGGCCGCGTCCCTGACTCATCTGGAACAGGGGCGGGTGCGCGTGGGCTATGCGGGAGACTGCCCGGACAAGCTCTACATCCAGGCCCGCGTGCGCGTCGGGATGGAGGAGGCCCTGGCCGTGATTCAGGGCGACTACGACGCCGTGTCGCGGCTGGAAAGAAACGGCCGGGAATTGCCTCTGACGCGGGGTGTTTCGGCGGCCCCTGAAGCGCTTGCCGAGACCTTCGACATCGAGGAGGCGTTGGACGCCCTGGAGCGCATCCCGGTGGACAAGCTGGAGTTTCTGCTGCGCGCCGCGGAGATGAACAAGGCCGCCACCGACCTGAAGGATCTGCGCTTCGGCGGAGCCCTGGCGGGCATGGCCGAGGGGCTCACCGGACGCCACGCCTGCGTGGCGCTCGGCAAGCTGTACACCGGGGCCGCCGTGGAGGCCCGCATGTGCGGGCTGGTGCGTCCCATCACGGCCATCGCCGGCAGCGGCAACATCGGCATCATCGCCCTGCTGGGCGTGCTGGGCGCGGGCGAGGGGCTGGAGGCCTCCCGTGAGAAGTTGATCCGGGCGCTGGCCGTGAGCACCGTGGTGACCATCACGGTGAAACGCATCCTGACCCGCATGACCAATGTCTGCGGCTGCACCGTGGCCGGAGCCTCGGGGGTGGCCGCCGGCACGGTCTCCCTGCTGGGCGGAAGTCGGGCGAGGATGGACGAGGCCATTCAGGCCGTGCTCGGGGCCTTCAGCGGGGTGGTCTGCGACGGGGCCAAGGAATCCTGCGCCTACAAGGCGTCGGCCACGGCGGGCAGCGCCATCGAATATGCCTTCTTCGCCGTGGGCGACGGAGTGGCCATTCCCCCGGGCATGGGCGTGGTGGGCTCGACCCTGGCCCAGACCCTGGCCAACCTCGGCAAACTCAACGAGCAGGGCATGCGCGAGGTGGGCTCGTGCATCCTGGAGATCATCAAGACGAATCAGAAGGAGAGGAGGCCATGAGGAGGATCATCTTCACGGACAAGGCCCCCGGCCCCGTGGGGCCGTATTCCCAGGCCGTGCGCCACGGCGGGCTGGTGTTCGCCTCGGGGCAGGTGGCCATCGACCCGGTGAGCGGCGAGGTCGTTTACGGCGGGGTGGCGGAGCAGACCGAACTGGCCCTGAAGAATCTGCGCGCGGTGCTGGAAGCGGCGGGCAGCGGCCTGGACCGGGTTCTCAAGTGCAACGTCTACCTGGCCGACATCGGGGATTTCGAAGCCATGAACGAGGTCTACAAACGATATTTCACCAAGGACTATCCTGCCCGGCTTACCGTGGCCGTGGGCAGCATGTTCGGTGGGCTCGCGGTGGAGATGGACGCCATAGCGGCGGTGGAATAGGTGTCGACAGCAACCGGTCATCAGAAGAGGGAGGAAACAATGCGCGCGAAACTGATTCTGCTGGGTGTCACGGCCCTGGTGCTGGCCTTCCTGGCCGGCACGCCCCGCGGCTTTGCCGCGGAACAGAAGTATGATCTCAAGCTGGCGCAGCTCTTCGCCACGGACAGCGACCTGGGCAAGTCCGCGCGCCAGTTCGCCGCCCTGGTCAAGGAGAAGTCCGGCGGGCGGATTTCGATCAGCGTGTTCGACGGAGGGCAGTTGGGCGGCCAGAAGGAAGTTTACGACGCCTTGCTGCGCGGGGTCGTGGACTTCAACATGGACTGGCCCATGACCTCCTACAACCAGAAGCTGGCGGTGGTCTTCGCCCCCTACATGTTCACCTCCTGGGAGCAGGCCAAGGCGGCCTACGCCGTGCCCGACGGCTGGCTGACCAAGATCGTGGGCAAGGTCTTCGAGGAATCCAAGATCAAGTACCTCGGCCCCTACCCCTATGAGTTCAGCGGCGTGACCCTGAACGCGGCTCCGGCCACCAACGCCGACATGGCCAAGGGCATCAAGGTCCGTGTGCCCCCCATCGAGCCCTTCATGTCCGTGTGGGAGGCCCTGGGCTTCATTCCCACGCCCATCGACTACGCCGAGACGCCCACGGCCATCCAGACCGGCGTGGTGGACGGCCAGGTGGGCGGCGGTCCCGAGCAGGCCTGGAGCGACTTCCGCGACGTGTCCAAGTATTACATCCATTACAAGGATTACTTCTCCTGCGCCCAGTTCATGATGAACCAGGACCTCTGGAACCGCATGTCGCCCGCCGATCGGGAGATCATCGTCCAGGCCGCCGCCAAGGTCATCGCCGACCGTTTCGTGCAGGCCGAGGCTTCGGAGCGCCGCTACATCGAGGAACTGGGCAAGGCCAAGGTCCAGGTGATCCAGCTCTCCCCCGAGGACGCGGCCCGGGCCAAGAAGCTCGTGCGCGAGAAGGTCTGGCCCAAGCTGGCCAAGCTGGTGGGCGAGGACATCATCACGCAGATCAAGGCCAACGCCGAGAAGTAGGCCACGAACGGCCGACGCTTGCGGCCCGGCGCGTCGGCGCGCCGGGCCGCTCCGGCCCTTTCGGGGGCGGCGGGGCGAGTGGAGGAGAAAGAGCGCATGAACAGGACAATCGCAATGCTGGCGACCTTGGAAAAGGGGCTCGCCCTGGCCCAGCGGGTGGTGCTGGTCGTCTCGGTGGGGCTCATCGCCGTGCTCATCGTGGCGCAGATATTCCTGCGGGTGGTGCTGAAGAGCCCGCTGTTCGGGGTCGAGGAGATCGCCCTCATCGCCGGAACGTGGCTCTACCTCATCGGGGCGGCCTACTGCACCCGCGAACACAGCCACATCGAGGCCAGCATGGTGCACCTGATCTTCAAGCGGCCGCTGCACCAGGAATTGGTCCGCTGTCTGGCCAGCGCCGTCAGCATGGCCCTGGCCTCGGTCATGGCCAAATGGGGCTATGACTTCGTGCTGTGGGGGCTGGAGCACAAGTCCGTCACCCCGTCGCTGGGCCTGAACTATCTCGTGGCCCAGAGCGCCCTGTTCGTCGGAGCGCTGCTCATGGTCCTGTATTTCGGATTGGAACTGGTCGCGCGCGTGCGCAACGTGGCGAATCTGGCCGCCGGGAAGAACGGCCCGGCTCGGAGGGAGGCATGATCGGGCTTCTGACCGCCCTGGGCATCATCGTGGTCCTCTTGGTCATCGGCGTGCCCATCGGCTTCGCCTTCGCCGGGGCCGTCCTGTTCCTCACCGCGTACTTCCAGCTGGACCCGGGCCTGCTGTTGCCCAGCGCCTTCTTCCAGACCTATTCCGTGGTCCTGCTCTCCCTGCCCATGTTCATCTTCGCCGGGCGGATCATGGGCGAGGGCGGCATCGCCACCCCGCTCATCAACCTGGCCGAGACCCTGGTGGGGCGGGTGCGCGGCGGCCTGGGCATCGTGCTCGTATTCAGCTGCGCCCTGTTCGGGGCCATCTCCGGCACGGCCTCCTCGGCCGTGGCCGCCATCGGCACGGTGATGATCCCGCGCATGGAGGAAGCCGGATATCCCCGGGGGTACACCACCGGGCTCATCAGCTGCTCCTCGCTTCTGGGGCAGCTCATCCCGCCCAGCGTGCCCATGATCCTCTTCGCCTGGATCACGCGCCAGTCCATCGCGGCCTGCTTCCTGTCCACCGTGGGCCCCGGACTCCTCATGATCGTCCTCTACGCCTTCCTGAACTGGCTCATGTGCCGCCGCATCCCCACCATCAAGGTGGGACCGAGGCTGGGGCTGGCCGATTCCCTGCGCGAGACCGGCCGAGCCACCCGACACGCCAGCTTCGCCCTGATGATGCCCATCCTCATCCTGGGCGGCATCTACGGCGGACTGTTCACTCCCACGGAGGCGGCTTCCGTGGCCGCGCTCTACGGCATCCCCGTGGGGTTCTGGATCTACAAGGGGCTGACCCTCAAGAAGCTCTGGCAGACCACCATCGACTCGGCCGCCACCATCGGGGCCATCGTCATCATGTTCCTGTTCATCCTGGTGGCCAGCCGCGTGTTCACCATGCAGCAGGTGCCCCAGATGATCGTCGACGCCCTGCTGAACATCTCCGAGAACAAGATCGTCATCCTCATGATGGCCAACGTCTTCCTGATCATCGTGGGCATGCTCATGGACGACATCAGCGGAACGCTCATCGCCGCGCCGCTGCTCATGCCCCTCATGCTCAAGATCGGCGTGCATCCGGTGCAGTTCGCGGCCATAGTCGGGACCAACCTGGCCATCGGCGCGAACACCCCGCCCACGGCTCCGATCCTCTACCTGGCGGGCCGCATCGGCGGCGTGACCATCGAGGAGTTCATCAAGCCGGTGGCCGTGCTCCTGCTCTTCGGCTCCCTGCCCGTGGCCTTGGCCACCACCTACTGGCCGGACCTCTCCCTGTTCCTGCCCCGGCTCATGGGGTACGTGCATTAATGCGCCTTCTCCCGACCCTGGCGGCGGAATCCGGGTTTTGTCCCGGGTTCCGCCGCGCCTCTTCCCTCCGGGTGGAGCCGCCGGGCCTGGGCTTGCGGCTCCACCCGGCGCGTTGAGTTCTCCCGGTCGCCGTGGTATGGCGCGCTATCTTGATTCCTGTGTCCGAACGACGTCGCCGGTTCTCCGGGCCGAGCGCACAAGGAGCGGCATCCTTTCATGACACCCCGCCAAGTCGCCGAGCAGCTCAAGCAGAAGATCATCATGCTCGAACTGCCCCCCGAGACGATCCTCAACATCAGCGAGCTCGCCGTGCAGCATGGCGTCAGCCGCACGCCCGTGAAGGAGGCGCTCATCGTGCTGCAGGCCGAGGAGTGGGTCCAGAGGCACGGATCGCATTTCATGGTCACTCCCTTGAGCCTGGAGCGCATCAAGCAGATCACCGAGATCCGCTCCATCCTGGAGGTGGAGTCCAACCTGCTGGCCCTGCGGCGCATGGATGAGACGACGCGTCGTTCCTTCGACAGCCTTCGGGTGCGCATCAACGGCCTGGACTCCTCGGCCACCAACCTGGACATCGTCAACGCGGACCTGGCGCTGCATCGCCGTCTGTACACGGCCACCAGGAACACGCAACTGGCCAAGGTGCTGGACCATCTGCTGAGCCACTACCTGCGTTTCTGGCTGTCCCTGCCACAGCGGATCGAACTGGATTCGTTCTTCGACGACACCCTGGGGATGATCGCCGCGGTGGTGAACAACGACGAGAAGGCCCTGCGGGAACTCTCCGAACACCACGTCGCCCGTTCCGCGGACTTCATCGTGCGGATATTCCTGGCCTAGCCCGAATCATCGCCCCCCGGAGGGAGGGGCCGCAAGGCGTTCGCGGAGATCCTCGCTGGGCCGGGCCCCACGCGGCCTGAAACACCGCCGACAGAAACACGGGCCCCGGTGGAACGTCCACCGGGGCCCTTTCGTTCGCGCCGGAGGCGGCTCAGATGTCCAGGGCCACGCTGAACATGGCCGTGAAGGGCGCGCCGGTCAGGTAGCTGTTCAGGCCTCCGGCGCTGTCGTCGCTGGCGTTGATGCTCGAGACGTACTTCCGGTCCAGCAGGTTGGAGAGCTCCAGGGAGAAGCGCAGGGCCTTGGTGTAGGCGAAGTCCTTCACCGTGTAGCCGAGCCGCAGGTCCAGGAGCGTGTAGCCGGGGATCTTTTCCTGGTGCTTGGCGTCGCCGTACCGGCCGCCCACATAGCGCACGGTGGGCACGGCCTCGAACCCGCCGTAGGAGAGGATGACGCCCGTCTTGGCCATGATCGTGGGCGTGTCCGCCACCTGCCTGCCCTTGCAGTCCGTGACGGCGCCCGCGTAGTTCAGGTCGTCGTCGTAGGTCAGGATGTTGTACGAGGGATTGAAGAACAGGCTGACGTGCTCGCCGAGGTGGAAGTTCGTGTCCAGCTCGAAGCCGTAGCCCGTGGCCTTGCCCACGTTCTGCTGGTAGTTCAGGTTCACGCGCGGATCGTAGACCGTGACCAGGAGGTTGTCGCTCTTGGTGTAGTAGACCGAGGGGGTGATTTCGGCCCAGTCGTAGGTCAGGCGCACGCCCGCCTCCACCATGTCGGTGGTCTCCATGTCGTAGCCGTTGAACAGGTCGTTGAGGCTGACGCCCGCGGCGTTGAAGGCCGCCCTGTTCTGGGTGAAGATGTTGATGAGCGGGACGTAGGAGTAGGGCCGGATCTGGCTGCGGCCGTAGCTGGCGAAGCCCTGGGCCGAGTCGGTGAAGTCGTAGGACACGCCCGCCGAGGGCAGAAAGGCCTCGTAGGTCTTGGCCGAGCGGTCCAGCGTCGGGTCGTGGACGAGCGTTCCGGCGGCCCAGGTGTAGCCCTCGGCGCTCGGGTCGCTATAGGAAAAATATTTCAACCCCGCCTGCCACTTGAAGCGGTCCAGCGCCCCGGCGATCTTGACGTAGGGCGTGTGAAGCTGGGCGTTTTCCGAGCTCTTCGTGTAGATGCCGTAGCTCTGGAAGACCATGTTGGTGGTGTAGTTCCGCGTGGTGATCTTCATGCTCGACGATTCGACGAGGTAGCCGAGCGTGGTTTCGGCGAAGCCCAGGTCCGTGCGCATCTCGGCGATGTTGCCGAAGCGCTCGATGTCCCGGTCATTGCGCTGGACCCTGCCGCCGCCGGCCGGGACGCCGTTGTAGAGGGTGGTGTTTTCGTTGGCGTAGTATGGCTTGAACGTGAACGAAAGGTCCTTGCTCACGGTCACGGGGATGACCGCGAACAGGTCGTTGTTCACGTATTCGCCCTTGTTGTTGCCGTAATAGTACTGGTCGGTGGCCGCCACGCCGGTGCGTTCGGAGTTGAAGTCCGTGCGGTAGTTGTCGTCCAGGTGGCTGACCTGGGAATAGCTCAGGGCGCGGTACTTGTAGCTGCTGATGTTGTTGGCGTTGAAGAATATCTTGAGCTCGTCGTCGTTCCAGACCGGCTGCGCGAGCATCACGTTGCCGTTGTTGCGCGGGCCGATCTCGCCGGGGCCCTTCCACTTGTCGGCGTGGGTATAGGAATACGAACCGGACAGGCGCGTTCCGATCTGGCCCAGCGAGCCGGAGTCGAGGCGGACGAAGCTTCGGGAGTAGGCGTTGGAGCCGAATCCCTGGCTCAGGGTGGCCCCGGCCTCCTCCTTGGGCCAGAGCGGCCGCAGTTCGATGGCCCCGCCGCGCGCGCCCACGCCGGTGCCGATGTCCGCCGGGACCACGCCCTTGTAGATGGCGACGCTGCGGAAGTTCTCGGTGTCGTAGAGATACTCGCGCGGGCCGATGGGGTTGCCGCCCCAGTTGGGCACGCCCTCCACGGACATGGCCCCCAGGTATCCGCGCACGCCCCTGGTGCGGATGGTGTTCTGCTCGGGCGAGAGTGCGTAAGGGTCGGGACCCTCGACGTTGACTCCGGAGATGACGTTCAGCGAGTTGTACACGCTGGTCTCGGCCTTGGCCCCCTGCATGTCCATGCCTTCCCGGGTGACTTCCAGGCCGGTGTTCACGGTGTCGCCGGTCTGCATGGTCGGAGTGACGATCCGCTCTTCCTTCACGACCATTTCTTCCATGCGCAGGGGTTTTTCCTGTTCCCGCGCCGTGTCCTCGCCGAGGGCCTGTGCCGTGGGAACCAGGGCCAGCCAGAGGGCGAGGGCAAGCCTGCCGCCCGCGTGGCGGACCATTCCGCTGAACGAATGCCTCATGCGTTTCACCTCCGTTGATTCTCTCCGTGATTCGTGTCGCGCCGGCCGCGAGGGGCGGGCCGGGCATATGAGTCCAGGCGAATCGACTACGGCAGTTATTCCCTTGTAGTCTATTCGTGTTAACAAAATAAAAAGAGTAGCACTAAAAGAATAAAAATGAAGATAACTGGTCAAATTCGATCAGTTTTTGAGCGTTCGCAGCCTAAATGCAGTTCCACATAAAGTCAACGGGAACTCTGTTTTTTGCCCGCTCGTTTAGCGCAATATCGTTGTATTATTAACTATTATTCGGAATTTGTCGGAAAACGCAGAAGAACATCTTGCAAGGTGAAAGCTGGGGATGGAGTGTGTTGCCGTGTTGAGTATGACTGATGTGTAGACGATCATTTTTTCTGTTTTACATTCATAGTGTGATTAATTAAGAATAGGTGCCACTCGTGTTCGGAACGCCGCCCGCGTCCGGGCCGTTCGGCCTGGGACTGGGGACATGCGGCTGGAACAATCGGGAATGGCGGAGTTTTTCATGCTACACGTCGACCGCGTGGACGGAGTCGCGCACGGAGAACTGTCCCGGGAGCTGTTGCTCCCCGGGCTGCGGCTGTTCGAGGCGGTGCGCGGCCGGGGCGGCGGAATCGGGCTCGCGGCGGCGCTGCTGGCCTTGCTGCTGCACGGCCTGGTGCTCGCCGGGGCCCTGGCGTTCGTGCCGGATGCCGTGGAGTACGCGGATTTTCCCGCCTACGAGGTGGACTTGGTGAGTCTCGTCCAGGGCGGCGGCAGCGGCCACGAGGACGGCGTTCCGGCGGTCGCGGCCCGGGTGGCCTCGGCCTTGCCCAAACAGCGGGAGCCCGTGCCTGTCCGGCAGGATCCGCGCCCGGCGAAGTCCGTTCCGCCCCGCGCGGCGGAACCGGCTCCCGCGCCCGCTCCGGTGGCCGTGCCCGCTCCGGTGGCCGTGCCCGACCCCGGGGCCCCGGCATCCACGGACGCCGTCGAGGACGTCCCGGCTCCCTCCGCGCCCCCCGCGGCCGCTCCGGCGGGCGGCGAAGCGCCCGGCCCCGTCGCGGCGCAGACGCATCCGGCCGGTCTGCCGCATGGCCAGGGCCAGGGGCTGGGCCCGGGTCTGGACGGCTACGGCCTGGGCCAGGTGGAACGGGCCCCGCGCCTGCTGCGCAAGGTGGAGCCGAAATATCCGCTGGCCGCGCGCAGGCGGCAGGTCACGGGCAAGGTGCTGGTCAAGTTTCTGGTGGACCCCGAGGGCCGCGTGCGGCACCTGGACGTGGTCGAATCCCGGCCCAGGGGGGTGTTCGATCAGGCCGCCGTGGAGGCCGTGTCCGCCTGGGAGTTCAGTCCCGGCGTGCTGCGCGGCCGGAACGTGAGCGTCTGGATGCTCCTGCCGATCTCCTTCACGCTGCAGTGAGGCCGCATCCCGGCTCGATACGGGTTGTGCTGCCGACTTACGTCAGATCGTACTTCTTCAGCAGGGCGTAGAGGCGGGCCCGGGACAGGTCGGACAGGGCGCAGGCCCGTTGGATGTCGCCGCCGGTCTGGGTCAGCAGGTCCTGGAGGTAGCGGCGTTCCACGTCGGCCACGGCCTGGAGCCGGACCTCGCGCAGGGGCTGGAGAGGACCGCTTGTCTCGAATTCCGCCCCGGCCGGGGCGCCGTGCCCGGGCACCGAGGAACGCGCCAGGCTCACGCGGATGTTCGTGGGCAGGTGCGCCGGGATGAGCACCGGATCGTTCTGCGCGGCCGCCAGGGAGCGCTCCACGGCGTGGATCAGCTCCCGGACGTTGCCGGGCCATTCGTAGCTCTCCAGGGCTTCCAGGTAGTCCGGGGAGATGCGCTTGGCGGGCAGGCCGTGCAGGCGGCACCGCCGGGCCACGAAATGGCGGCAGAGCAGGGCGATGTCGCCGTGGCGCTCCTTGAGGCGCGGCAGGCTGAGGGTCATGGTCCGCACCCGGAAGAGCAGGTCCTGGCGGAAGCGCCCCTGCTCCACCAGCGCGTCCAGGTCGCGGTTGGTGGCCACCACCAGTCGGAATTCACTGCGGATTTCCTTCACCCCGCCCACCGGGCGGAAGCAGCCGTCCTGCAGGACGCGCAGGAAGGACTTCTGCACCGCCAGGGGCAGCTCCCCGATCTCGTCCAGGAAGAGGGTGCCCCGGTGGGACTGGAGCACCAAGCCCTCGAAGCGGCGGTCCGCGCCGGTGAAGGCCCCCCGCTCGTAGCCGAAGAGCTGGCTTTCCACCAGCTGCTCCGGCAGGGCGGCGCAGTCCACCACCACGAAGGACGCCTCGGCCCGGTCGCTGTTGTCGTGGATGGCCCGGGCGAAGAGTTCCTTGCCCGTGCCGGTTTCTCCGGTGATGAGCACCGAGGCGTCGGTGGCCGCCGCCTGGGCCGCCAGGTCCAGGCAGCGCAGCATGGTCCGGCTGTCGCCGATGATGCCGCTGCGCTTGAGTCCCAGGGGCAGGAGCCGGTTCTTGCCCCGGTGGTGCTCGATGGCCCGCTGGAGCGGCAGGCGGATCTTGTTCAATGTCGGCGGCTTGGCGATGTAGCTCCAAGCCCCGCTGCGGATGGCCAGCTCCGCGCCGTCGGGGTCGCCCACGCCGGTGAGGATGATGACCTCCGGCGCGGAGGGGCACTCCTGGAAACGTCCGAGATGCTCCAGACCGCTGCCGTCGGGCATGCGCACGTCCAGGATGACCACGTCGTAGTCCCCGGCCTCGGCCGTGGCCAGGCCCTCTTTGAGGGTGGCCGAGCAGTCGGCCGCGTAGCCCATCTGCTCCACGGCGGTCTGGAGCGCGTCGCGGAGCATGGCGTCGTCGTCCACGATGAGCACGTTGGGCCTGTTCATGCTCCGCTCCCTCCGCTGGGCCGCGCCCGGCCGAGAATCCGGCGCGCGAGGACCGCGAGCTGGTCCATGCCGTAGGGTTTGTCCAGGTATTCCTGGGCCCCGAGTTTCCAGGCCTTTTCCCGGGAAGCCAGCTCACTGTGCCCGGAGGCCAGGATGATGGGCAGGTGCGGGTTGATCTTGAGCAGCTCGCGCACGAGGTCCGGCCCGGTCATCCCCGGCATGGTCGCATCGGTGAGCACCAGGTCGAAACCCTGCGGCGCGTCTCGGAACAGGGCCAGGGCCTCCTCGCCCCGGGAGCAGGCCGTGACCTCGTAGCCCAGGGCGGTCAGACCCAGGGTGCAGGCGTCCAGGATCTCCACCTCGTCGTCCACCACCAGGATGCGGCCGCCGCCGCGCACCTCGGGGAGCACGCGCGTCGGCTCCTCCGCCTCGCGGGCCGGGGCGTCCGTGCGCGGCAGGAGGATTTCGAAGCAGGTCCCCGCGCCGGGCTTGCTGCGCACCCGCACGCCGCCGCGCAACTGGTCCACGATGTTCTGGACCACGGCCAAGCCCAGGCCGGTGCCCGAGCCGTCGCCCCGGGTGGTGAAGAAGGGCTCGAAGATGTGCTCCATGTGCTCGGCGTCGATGCCGTGGCCCGTGTCGCGCACGCTGAGGAGCACGTGCGGGCCCGGCGCGGCGCAGGGGAAGGAGCGGTCGCCGCTCCGGGGCACGTCCCGCTCCGAGACGCGCAGTTCCAGCGATCCGCCGCTGCCGCGCATGGCCCAGGCCGCGTTGGTGCAGAGATTGATGACCATCTGGTGGATTTGGGAGGGATCGGCCAGGACCACGTCGCGCTTGGTCTCCAGTTCCAGGCTGATGGCGATGGTGCTCGGCAGGGTGGGGCGGAGGAGTTTCAGGCATTCCTCCAGGATGACGGCCAGGCGCACCGGCATGGGGTGGTCGGACTCGTGGCGGCGGCTCAGGCCGAGAATCTGGCGCACCAGGTCGCCTGCCCTCTTGGTGGCCTTGAGAATGCGCTCGAAGACCGAGCGCAGCGGGTCGCCCTCGGGCAGGCGGCACAGGCCGATGTCGGCCAGAAGCACGATGGGCGCCAGGATGTTGTTGAAGTCGTGGGCGATGCCCCCGGCCAGGGTGCCCAGGGCTTCCATCTTCTGGGCCCGGCGCAGTTGGCGTTCGAGGATTTCCACCTCGGTGACGTCGCGCCAGACGCTCACGTAGCCGAGGATGCTGCCGCCCTTGCCCCGGATGGGGGCCACGGTCTTCTCGCAGCGGATCACCTTGCCGTCCTTGCAGGTGTTGCCCACCCGACCGGTCCAGGAGTCTCCCCGCGCGAGACAGTCCAGAATCTCCGCCAAGCAGCGGCCCTGTTCGAAGCCGACGTAGAACGTCGAGGGATCGTGGCCCCGCACGTCCTTGAGCGAGTAGCCGGTGAGGGCTTCGAAGGACTGGTTGATGAACTCCACGCGCATGTCCTCGTCGTAGACGATCACCGCGTCGGCGGTCTGCTCGATGGCCGAGGCCAGGCGGGTGCGTTCGCGTTCGGCGGCCTTGCGCGCGGAGACGTCCCGGCTGAACACGGCCACGCGATCCGGCTCCCCGTCCGTTCCCGCGACCCGGTGCATGCGCGTCTCCAGGTCCAGGCCGGGGATGAGGTTCTCCTCCAGTCTGCGATCCTGGCCGTCCAGGGCGCGGTCCACGGACTCGGCCCATCTTTGGGCCGTCTCCTGGGGAAAGAAGTCGTAGATGCGTTCTCCGGCGAGTTGCCCGGGATCAAGGTGGAAGATGGCGGCCATGGAGCGGTTGCAGGCCAGGACCGTGCCGTCCCGGCGGAGGAGCAGGGCATGGTCCGAGGCGGCGTTGAGCAGGGTGTGGACGAGGTCCTCACCGGGCCGTCGCGGGCAGCGGCGGGACGTGGCGGCAGGGCGTCTGGAGCGCATGCGGCCTCCCTGTCTTCCCGATGCCCGGTCGGCCGCGCACCTGAGAAGGCTGTTATCTTCTTATGGAAGACTTTGTCTTGCCGCGCAAGACGTTTTTTATGTTTTGGATTGTTCACCGGATTGGGGAGGAATCGACAACATATCGGAACGCCTGTTTTTTGTCCGATCCGGCGGATTGGGCACGATTCTTGAGATGGTGCGTGCAGCCAGCGACCGCGCGGCCCCGGCCGGAACGCCGGACGGGACCGGGCAAGGAACGGGAGGGCACGGCATGGCCAGCAGAATCGGTGTCTATGTATGCCACTGCGGCACGAACATCGCCGGCAAGGTGGACTCGGCGGGCGTGGCGCGCTTCGCGGCCGGACTGAAGAACGTGATCGTGGCCCGGGACTACAAGTTCATGTGCTCGGACCCGGGGCAGGACATGATCATCAAGGACATCCGGGAGATGGGCCTGACCCGGGTGGTGGTGGCGTCCTGTTCGCCGCGACTGCACGAGAAGACCTTCCAGAAGGCCTGCCAGCGCGGCGGACTGAACCCCTTCCTCTTCCAGATGACCTGCATCCGGGAGCACTGCTCCTGGGTGGTGGCCGATCCGGAAGCGGCCACGGCCAAGGCTCGCAACCTGTTGGCCGCCGCGGTTTCCCGGGTCAACTACCACGACGAGCTGCATTCCCGCGTGGAAGCCGTGCACCCCGACGTGCTCGTGGTGGGCGGCGGCATCGCCGGAATCCAGGCCGCCCTGGACATCGCCAAGGCGGGCCACAAGGTCCACCTCGTGGAGAAGGGGCCCTCCATCGGCGGCCACATGGCCCAGTTCGACAAGACCTTCCCCACCCTGGACTGCGCGGCCTGCATCTCCACGCCCA
This sequence comes from Desulfovibrio aminophilus, assembly GCF_023660105.1. Lineage (NCBI taxonomy): Bacteria > Pseudomonadati > Thermodesulfobacteriota > Desulfovibrionia > Desulfovibrionales > Desulfovibrionaceae > Desulfovibrio > Desulfovibrio aminophilus. The sequence continues at coordinate 207,790 of NZ_JAMHGA010000018.1, forward strand.
AGATGGTGGCCGTGGCCCAGGAGTCGAACATCAACCTCATGACCCTGAGCGAGGTGGTGGAGGTCAAGGGCTACGTGGGCAACTACATGGTGCGGGTGCGGACCGCGCCGCGCTACGTGAACCAGGATCTCTGCACGGGCTGCGGCCTGTGCATGGAGAAGTGCCCCAAGAGCGTGGTCAGCGAGTTCGAGGAGGGCATCGGCAAGCGCAAGGCCATCCACCGCAATTCGCCCCAGAGCGTGCCCAACACGCCGATGATCGACCCCGCCGTCTGCATCCATTTCGTCAAGGGCAAGTGCGGAGCCTGCGAGAAGCACTGCCCCTCCGGGGCCATCGATTTCCAGCAGACCGAGTCCTTCCTGGACCTGCAGGTGGGCACCGTGGTCCTGGCCACGGGCTTCGACATCATGGACCCGTCCTGCCTGCCGCAATACGGCTTCGGGCGCTATCCCGAGGTCTACACGGGGTTGCAGTTCGAGCGCCTGAACAACGCCGTGGGCCCCACGGGCGGCAAGATCGTGATGAAGGACGGCCGCCCGCCGGAGAGCGTGGGCATCATCCACTGCGTGGGCAGCCGCGACAAGAACCACCATCCGTACTGCTCGCGGGTCTGCTGCATGTACGCCCTGAAGTACGACCACCTCATCAAGGACAAGGTCGGCCACGGCGCCAAGGTCTACAATTTCTACATCGACATGCGCTGCTTCGGAAAGGGCTACGAGGAATTCTACCGCCGGGTCCAGGAGGAGGGCGTGACCTTCATCCGGGGCCGTCCGGCCGAGATCACGGACCGCGCCGCGAACGCCGCCGAGGAGGGCAAGCTCGTGGTGGTCTGCGAGGACACCCTGCTGGGCCGGACCCTGCGCGTGCCCGTGGACATGGTGGTGCTCTGCACGGCCATGAAGGCCCGGGCCGACGCCCCGGAAGTGGCCAGGGTCTTCGGCATCAGCCAGGGCCAGGACGGCTTCTTCCTGGAGGAGCACCCCAAGCTCGGGCCGGTGTCCACGGCCACCGACGGCATCTTCCTGGCCGGAACCTGCCAGGGGCCCAAGGACATCCCCGACGCCGTGGCCCACGCCTCGGGCGGCGCGGGACAGGCCCTGGCCCTGGCCGCGCGCGGCGAGGTGGACATCTCGCCCACGGTCTCCTGGATCAACCCGGATGTCTGCGTGGGCTGCAAGATGTGCATCGACCTCTGCGCCTATTCGGCCATCGAGTTCGACGAGCGGCGCAAGGTCTCGGTGATCAACGAGGCCATGTGCAAGGGCTGCGGCAGCTGCGCCGGGCACTGTCCCAGCGGGGCGGCCCAGGTCCGCCACTTCAACGGCAAGCAGGTCTTCGCGGAGATGGAGGGGCTGCTGAGCCCGGCGCCGGACGCGCCCGGCGTGGAAGCCGTCTGATCCTGGAAGAAACGGGAGGAAGTCATGGAAGAACTGGTCGTCGTCCCGCAAACGGAATCCCGGGCGGTCCCGGGAGAGGCCTTCGAGCCCGCCATCGTGGCCTTCGTCTGCAACTGGTGCACCTACACCGCCGCGGACCTGGCGGGCACCGCGCGCATGGTCCAGTCGCCCAACGTCCGGCTGGTGCGCATGATGTGCACCGGCATGGTGGACCCCAAGTACGTCATCAAGGCCCTGCTCTCCGGGGCGGACGCGGTGCTCGTCTCCGGCTGCCATCCCGGGGACTGCCACTACATCAACGGCAACTACAAGGCCCGCCGGCGCATGAAGCTGCTCAAGGAGATCCTGCCGCGCTTCGGCATCGACGAGCGCCGGCTCAAGCTGACCTGGGTGGGAGCCAGCGAGGGCAACGAGTTCGCCGCCACGGTCAACGCCTTCGTGGCGGAAATCAAGGAGCTGGGGCCCATCGACACCCGGCGCCTGCCCTTGCTCTGAACCCCTGATCGAGCGGAGGCACGTCATGGGAACCATCGCCAGAATCGAGGTCAAGGACGGCAACCCGGTGGCCGCGCTGCGTGAGCTTTGCGCCCGGCTGCTGGCGGACGACGAGGTCGCGGCCGTGCTCGTGCCCCGGCGTCTGCCCGGGACCAACGGAACCATGCCCGCGCTCGTCACCGACCCGGCCGAGCTGCGGGACGCCGAACCCCTGGCCCCGTCCTTCCGCATCAACGGGGCCCGCATGCTGGCCCGGCTCACCCGGGGCGGCACGGACGGCGGCCTGGTGGCGGCCTTCATGCGGCCCTGCGAGGTCCGGGCCTTCGTGGAGCTCTGCAAGCTGAACCAGGGCAGCATGGAGAACGCCCTGATCATCAGCGCGGACTGCCCCGGGGCCTTCACCAACGCCGACTATCCGACCTTCGCCGGGAACGGCGACCCGGCCGCCGCCGAGATGGACTTCCTGCGGGCCGTGGGCCGGGGGAGTTTCAACGGCGTGGAGATCGCCCGGGCCTGCTCGGTCTGCGAGCATCCGGCCAGCGCCGAGGCCGACCTGGTCATCGGCCTCTTCGGCCAGGATCCGGCCCAGGGCCTGCTGCTCCTGGCCAACACCCCGCGCGGCGAGGGCTTCATGACCCGCCTGCAGCTGCCCGAGGCCGCCGACGACGGGTCCCGGGCCAAGGCGCTCGGGGAGCTGGCCGTCGAGCGGAGCGCCGCCCGCGACCAGATGTTCGAGGAGACGTCCGCGGCCACCTCGGACATGAACGGGCTGTCCAACTTCCTCGCGGCCTGCGTGAACTGCTACAACTGCCGGATGGCCTGCCCGGTCTGCTACTGCAAGGAGTGCGTCTTCCTCACGGACGTCTTCGACCACAAGCCGTGGCAGTACCTCTCCTGGGCCCGCCAGCGCGGCAGCCTGAAGATGCCCACGGACACCGTCTTCTTCCACATCACCCGCCTGGCCCACATGAGCACGGCCTGCGTGGGCTGCGGGCAGTGCTCCAACGCCTGTCCCAACGGGGTGCCGGTCATGGAGCTGTTCCGCACCATCGCCGCCTCCACCCAGCAGGCCTTCGAGTACGAGGCGGGCCGGAGCCTCAACGAGCCGCCGCCGCTCACCGTGTTCCGGGAGCGGGAGTTCGCCGAGGTCACCGGAGGACTGGAGTAGTCCCCGTCGAGGGGACCGCGAGGGACGCGGGAGGATCGCATGAAGAAGGAATACGGAGCCCTGGTGGTTGGCGCCGGAATCGGCGGCATCCGTGCCGCCCTGGACCTGGCCGAGACCGGGTACAAGGTGGCCCTCATCGATGCCCGGCCGAACCTGGGAGGCATCCTGACGCAGCTCGACCTGCAATTCCCCACGGACCGCTGCGGGATGTGCAAGATGCTCCCCCTGACCCAGCGCGACCAGTCCAGCCAGTACTGCCTGCGCAAGGGACTGTTTCACAAGAACATCGACATCCACCTTCAGACCGAGCTGACCGCCCTGGAGGGCGATCCGGGCAAGTTTCACGCCACCCTGAGCCGCCGATCCACCTTCGTGGATCCGGAGCGCTGCGTGAGCTGCGGCAAGTGCGCCGAGGTCTGCCCGGTGCGGGTGCCCAACGAGTTCAACGCGGGCCTGAGCAAGCGGGCGGCCGTGTACCTGCCCGTGCCGCACAACATTCCCAACCACTATGTGGTGGACCTGGACAGCTGCCAGCGCTGCTGGCGCTGCCACGAGGCCTGCCCCACCGGGGCCATCGACTTCCGTTCGGTCCAGCGCGCCGAGTTCCACGTCCTGGCGGTCACGCCGGACGTGGCGGCCGGGGCGGAGCTGAGCCAATGGCTCCAGGACCTGGACTTCCCCACCCGCGTGGAGGGCACGGGCGAGGCCGCCGTGGATCGGCTCGGCGGCGGCGCGGAGTGCGGCCTGCTGCTGCTGGACCTGGATATGCCCGGCGGCGGGGCCGAGCGCGCCCTGCGACGCGCCCTGGAGCTGCGGCCCGGTCTGGCCGTGGTCCTGCTGGCCGCTCCCGGAAAGGAAGAGGCGACCCAGGCCCTGCTGAAGCTCGGCGCGCGCGACGTGCTGGCCAAGCCCCTGGCCCGGGAGAAGGCCGTGCCCTGGCTGGACAAGCTCTTCATGCGCCTAGCCTCGGATCGGACCCTGGAGCTGGAGGTGGGTGCGGTGATTCTGGCCGCCGGGTTCGAGTGTTTCGACCCGGCCTCGGCCCCGGCCGGATGCGCCGACATCCTGGCCTACGGCTCGCACCCGGGCGTGCTCACTTCCGTGGAGTTCGAGCGCCTGTGCAGCTCCACCGGCCCCACCGGCGGCCACATGGTCCGGCCCGGCGACGGCAAGCCCCTGCGCCGGATCGCCTGGCTCCAGTGCGTGGGCTCGCGGGATGTGAAGCGCAACGCGGACTTCTGCTCCTCCTTCTGCTGCATGATCTCCATCAAGGAGGCCATGCTGGCCAAGAAGCTGTCGGGCGGCGAGGCCGAGACGGTCATCTTCTACATGGACATGCGCACGCCGGGGCGGGACTACCAGCGCTACCGCGACGAAGCCGAGACCTCGGGCGGGGTGCGCTTCGTGCCCGCCAGGCCGCATACCCTGCTGCCCGGACCGGACGGCGACGTGCTCGTGGAATACTACGACTATTCCGGCGAACTGCGCTCGGAGGTCTTCGACGCCGTGGTCCTGGCCGTGGGAGCCAGGCCGCCCCGGTCCATGGAGCGCCTGGCCCAGGCCGCCGGGGTCGAGGTCAACGACTGGGGTTTCTGCGAGACCAAGCCCCTGGCCCCCAACCGCACGAGCCGCCTGGGCGTGTTCGCGGCCGGGGCCTTCGGGGAGCCCAAGGACATCCGCGACACCCTGATTCAGGCCGGCGCGGCGGCCATGGGCGCCTCGCGCATGATGCGGGTCTATCGCGGGCCGCGCGAGGAGTTGGTCGAGGAGGAGCCGGTCTACACCGACGTCTCCCGCCAGGAACCCCGGGTGCTCATGGCCCTGTGCACGTCCTGCCCGACCCTGGAGCGCCGGGCGGACATGGCCGAGTTGCGGCGGCGCATGGAAAGCCTGCCCGGCGTGGCCCGGGTCATGGAGGTGGGCTCGGCCTGCACGAGCCAGGGCTGGGAGGCGATCAGGAACGAGGCCGCCGAGCTGCACCCCAATCGGGTGCTCATCGGGGCCTGCCTGCCGTATGCCCATGTGCCGCGCCTGCGGGAGCTGGGCGAGGCCCTGGAGCTCAACCCGGCGCTCATGGACGTGGTGGACATCCACACCGCCGCCTTCGCGGGCGGCGACGATGACGTTTCGGCGCGGACCGCCGAGACGGCCTCGCTGCTGGCCATGGCCGAGGCCAAGCTCCTGGGCGCGGACCCCTCGCCCCTGCCGCAGGCCACGCCGGTCTCGCCCAACGCCCTGGTGGTGGGCGGCGGACTGGCGGGCATGACCGCGGCCATGGGCATCGCGGACCAGGGCTTCAAGGTCTTCCTGGTGGAGGAGGCCGAGGAACTGGGCGGCACGGCCATGAGCCTGCGCTACACCCTGGAGGGCGAGGACCCCGCGCGCTTCATGGGGGATCTCATCGAGCAGGTGGAGAAGAATCCGAACATCCGCGTGCTCAAGGATTCCCGGGTGGTGCTCTCGCGCGGCCGGGCCGGGCGGTTCGTGACCGTCATCGCCACCGGCGAGGGCGTGGCCCACACCCTGCACCACGGGGCCACCATCCTGGCCACCGGCGGCCGGGAGGCCCGGGTCTACGAATACGGCAACCGGGTGCACAAGTGCGTGCTGACCCAGCTGGAGCTGGAACAGCGCCTGGCCGACGGCGCGCTGGACGCCTCCGGGCTCGGCGGGGTGGCCATGATTCAGTGCTGGCGCTCGCGCGACGAGTCGCGGCGCTATTGCAGCCGGGTCTGCTGCCTGAGCGCGCTGAAGAACATCCTCATGCTCAAGCGCCGCAATCCCGGCCTGCCCATCTACGTCTTCTACCGCGACATCATGAGCACGGGCTTCTCGGAGCACTTCTACACCGAGGCCCGGCGCGCCGGGGCCGTGTTCGTCCGCTACACCCTGGCGAACAAGCCGCGCGTGGAGTTCGAGGACCAGAAGCCGGTGATCACCGCCCTGGACCCGGTCCTGGGCGGAGAGATCCAGGTGCGGCCGGACCTGCTCGTGCTCTCCAGCGGCGTGGAGCCCAACGACGCCGCCGAGGTGGCCGAGCTCTTCGGCGTGGGGCTGAACGAGGACGGCTTCTACCAGGAGGCCGAGACCAAGTGGCGGCCGGTGGACTTCCTCAAGCACGGCGTCTTCGCCTGCGGCCTGGCCCTGGGCCCGGCCACCATGCGCGACACGCTCCTCTCGTCCAAGGCCGCCGCCCAGAGGGCCGTGCGCATCCTGAACGAAAAGCGCCTCACCTGCGGCAACGTGGTGGCCGAGGTGCGCAACACGCTCTGCTCGCGCTGCGGCCGGTGCATTCCGGTCTGCCCGTATGGGGCGCGGTCCCTGGACCTGGAGAGCGACGCCATCGTGGTGGACGACCTGCTCTGCCAGGGCTGCGGCTCATGCATGGCGGTCTGTCCCAACAGCGCCACCGTGCTGCGCGGCTTCCGCGACGAGCAGGTCATGGCCGTGATCGACGCGGCCCTGGTCGGCCCGTCCCCGGCGGCGGCCGCGAACACCGGACGATGAAGGAGGTCGAGCCATGAACCAGCGGAGCGAAGCCGTCTCCCTGCCCGCCGCCGTGACCATCGCGGCCGACGCGGCCGCCCTGGCCGAGATCCAGGACATGGTCCGGGCCTGCATGCAGTGCGGAACCTGTTCCGCCTCCTGCCCCAACGCCCCGGCCATGGACCACACGCCCCGGAGCCTGTGGCGCATGCTCCTGCTGGGGCTCGTGGACGAGGTGCTGGAGAGCCGGACCTTCTGGCTCTGCTCGGCCTGCTACTCCTGCACGCTGCGCTGTCCGCGCGGCCTGCCCCTGACCGCGGCCATGGCCGCGCTGAAGCGCCTGGCCGCCTCCGACGGCCGGTCCGCGGACCGCAAGCGGGGCCTGTTCTACGAGGACTTCATGCGCAACGTGGAGAAGAACGGGCGGGTGCGCGAGACCGAGCTCATGCTCCATTATTTCCTGGACATGCGCGATCCGCTCCTGCCCCTGGAATACACCCCGCTCGGGCTGAAGCTCCTGCGCAAGGGCAAGCTGCACCTGGGCGGAAGCGGACAGCTGGGCCGTCTCGGCCCGCTCTTCGCCAAGGTCCGTGAAATGGAGGCCCGGCCATGAAGTACAGCTACTATCCCGGCTGCTCCCTGGAGAGCGGGGCGGTGGAGTACGACCTCTCCAGCCGCGAGGTGCTGCGCCTGCTCGGCGTGGAGTTGGCGGAAATCCCGGACTGGACCTGCTGCGGCGCGAGCGCCGTGGAACCCGTGAGCAGCCTGCTGACCCTGGCCCTGCCCGCCCGCAACCTGGCCCTGGCCGAACGCGAGGTCCCGGACGCGGACATGCTCGTGCCGTGCAGCGCCTGCTACCTGAACCATCTGCGCGTGGAGCGGGAGTGCGGCGCGGACCGCAAGCTCGCGGCCCGGGTCAACGAGGCCCTCTCCGCCGAGGGACTGAGCCGCTCCGGCACGGTGCGGGTCCGCCACCTCCTGGACGTGCTCTTCCGGGACGTGGGCCCGGAGCGGGTGGGCCAGGCCGTGGTCCGCCGCCTGGAAGGGCTGACCGCGGCTCCCTATTACGGCTGCCAAGTGTTGCGGCCCTATCCGCTGTTCGACGACCCGGAGCGTCCGGCCTCGATGACGCCCCTGCTCAAGGCCCTGGGCGTCGAGGTCCTGGACTGGGACATGGGCGGCCGCTGCTGCGGGGCCTCGCTCATGGCCACCAAGCGCGACGCGGCCCTGGCCCTGGTGTCCGCCATCCTGGACGCGGCCTCGGGGGCGGACCTCATCGTCACGGTCTGCCCCATGTGCCAGATGAACCTGGAGGCCTACCAGAAGGAGGCCATCCGCTCCGGCGGCAGGGGACGCCCGGTGTCGGTGCTCTATCTGCCTCAGCTCATGGGCCTGGCGCTGGGCCTTTCGGAAGACGACGTGCTTCTGGGCAAGAATCTGGCGGTCACGGACACGCTGCTCGGCAAGCTGCGCGCGCCCGAGGCCGCGGAGGTCTGAGGTCACGGAACCCCAACAGGAGGGTAAGGATATGTTCAAGGACATCCTTTTGGCGATCACGCCGTCGGAATTGTGTGACTGCGCGGCGGACGCGGCCTTCCACTTCGCGCAGCGGTTCGAATCCCGCCTGGTCGTGGTGCATGTCTGCGGCATGGTCCAGGGCTGGGGCGAGATGGAGTTCCTGGAGTCTTCCGGCGAGGTCGGCCGGATCAAGGCCTCGGTGGAGGAGTACTACAAGGACAAGCTGAAGGGCTTGGACAACTACGAGATCAAGGTGGTGCCCGGCGTGCCCCACGCCGAGATCCTGCGCATCGCCCGCAAGATGAACGCCGACCTCATCGTCATGGGGCCGCACACCAAGGAATACGCCGAGATGCGCGTCCGCCAGTGGGGCATGGCCGGCAGCACCCTGGAACAGGTGAGCCAGAAGGCCCGCTGCCCGGTCATGATCGTGGCCAAGTCCACGCCGTACGGCGAGCACAACTTCCTGAACATCGTCGCGGCCACGGACTTCTCCGAGCAGGCCGACTGCGCGGTCTTCTACGGCGGCCAGATCGCCCGGCACTACAAGGCGGGCCTCACGGTCTTCCACTGCGTGGACGCGGGCGAATCCGGGCGCGTCTCCCTGGGCCAGGAGGAGATCCGGCGCTCCATCGAGACGGCCAAGGCCAACCTGGAGGAGCGCTACGGGGACAAGCTCCGGGGCATCAAGGGCTGCTCCTTCGAGGCCTGGGAGGGCATGCCCGCCATGGAAATCCTGAAGCTGGCGCGGATGCGCGAGGCCGATCTCATCCTCATGGCCCACCACACCCGCGAGGCCGATCCCGAGAAGGCCTTCCTGGGCTCCACCGTGGTCCAGGTGGCCCTCAACTCCACCTGTCCGACCATGAGCGTGAACCGTCACTTCGACCTGCGCTGCGGCCTGATGTACGACCAGACCGGCGAAGTGGTCTCGGAAACCGGCATGGCCGCCGTCTAGGATCGGGGAGGACGACATGAGCGGTTTGATCAGGGTTCTGGTGGTGGACGACGACGCGCGTTTCGCCTCCAACATGGTCAAGCTTCTGGAAGCCTACGGCCTCCTCGCCGACACGGTGAACAGCGGCGAGGAGGCCCTGAAGAGCCTGGGCCGGGACGCCTACGACGTGGTGCTCCTGGACGTGCGCCTGCCGGGCCTCACCGGCACGGCCACCCTGGAGCACCTGGCCCAGGCCGGGGTCGAGGCCAGGATCATCGTGGTCACCGGGCACGCCTCGGCGGACGACGCGGCCGAGTTCCTCCGGCTGGGGGCCTTCGACTACCTGCTCAAGCCCTGCAAGACGGAGAAGCTCCTGGAGGTGATCCGCGGGGCCTGCGGGAGCAAGACCGGGGCGACGGTCGGCTAGCGACGCGCGGCCAAGGAGGGAACGCCATGGGAGAGACGATGACGATGCTGACGCCCAGGACCAGCGAATTCCTGGGCAAGGTCATGAACCTGATGCCGGAAGGCGGAAATCTGTCCATGTGCCTGACCTGCGGCGCCTGCTCCGCAGGCTGCCCCGCGACGGGTCTGCACGGCATGGACCCGCGCAAGTTCTTGAGGCTGTGCGCCCTGGGACAGGATGACATCGTGCTGTCCACCCCCTGGGTCTGGATGTGCACCATGTGCCAACGATGCGTTTACGCCTGCCCCATGCACATCGACATCCCGCGCCTGATCTATGAGGCCCGGGCGTCCTGGCCGCGGGAGAACCGGCCCAAGGGCATCCGGGGGTCCTGCGATCAGGCCCTGAACACCGAAGGCAACTCGGCCATGGGAGCGCGGAGCGAGGACTTCAAGTTCGTGGTCGAGGACATCCTGCAGGAGGTCAAGGAGTCGCAGCCGGGCTGGGAGGACCTTTCGGTCTCCTTCAACCGCCAGGGCGCGGAGTATTTCCTGAACCAGAACTCCCGCGAGCCCGTGACCGAGCCGGACGAGATGGTTCCGCTGTGGAAAATCCTGCACACGACGCAATGCGACTGGACATACGGCACGCTGGGCTGGGCCGCCGAGAACTATTGCATGTTCCTGGCCGACGACAAAGCCTGGGAAACCATCGTCCGCAACAAGATCCAGGCTGTGGAGGAGCTGGGATGCCGATATTGGCTGAACACGGAGTGAGGGCACGAGATGTACGCAATCCGGTCTGGATTGCAGAAGTTCGGCATCACTCCCAAGTTCGAGATCGAGAGCATCATCCGGCTCTATGCCCGCTGGATACGGGAAGGGAAGCTGAGGGTCAGTTCCGACTGGAACCGGGACCTGGGCGTGACCTTCACGGTCCAGGATCCGTGCCAGCTCGTGCGCAAGTCCTTCGGCGACCCGGTGGCCGAGGACCTGCGGTTCGTGGTCAAGTCCGTGGTCGGCGAGGAGCACTTCATCGACATGGCTCCGAACCGGTCCAACAACTATTGCTGCGGGGGCGGGGGCGGATATCTGCAATCCGGCTTCACCGCCGAGCGGCGGGCCTATGGGCAGAGGAAGCTCAAGCAGATACTGGACACCGGCGCGGACTACTGCATCGCTCCGTGCCACAACTGCCATTCGCAGATTCACGATCTCTCCGAGAATTCGGGCAAGCATTTCCCGGTGGTCCATCTCTGGACCCTGATCTGCCTGTCCATGGGCTGCCTCGGGGAGAACGAGCGCAGCTATCTGGGCGAAGACCTGGCCGGCGTGGGGTTGTGACGCGTTGCGGGGCGCGTCCGGCCTCCGGGCCGGGCGCCCCCGCGACGACGCCCCGCAACGAGTGAGGTTCGCCATGAGCACCGTCATTCCCGCCTCCCTGGATGAGGAAATCCGGCTGCATCTCGCCAAGTTCGATTTCAGCGCCTGCCTGGCCTGCGGGGCGTGCAGCAGCGGCTGCCCCACCAGCAACTCCCCGGACAACGAGGGCTGGAACATCCGCAAGGTGCTGCGCATGCTGGCCTACGGCATGGTGGACGAGGTCGTGGCCGCCAACTTCCCCTGGCTCTGCACGGGGTGCGGCCGTTGCGCCCTGGCCTGTCCAATGGGCCTGGACATCGTGCCGATCATGCTTCACATGAAGCATCTCCGCTCCCGCGACCAGGTGCCCGGCGTGCTCCAGAAGGGCATCGCGAACAACCTGGAGAGCGGCAACAACATGAGCATCCCCCGGGACGACTACCTGCTCGGCATGGCCGAGCTGGGACAGCAGCTTTCCGATGAAGACTGCCCGGGATTCTACGTGCCCGTGGATCACAACGACGCCGACATCCTGTTCTTTCCCAACTCCAAGGAGGTCTACGGCGACTTCGAGGACCAGTTCTGGTGGTGGAAGGTCTTCTATGCCGCGCACGAGAACTGGACCGTGCCTTCCGAGGGTTGGGAGGCCGTGGACTGGGCCCTGTTCACCGGCAACTACGACGGCATCAGGGCCCTGGCCGAGCGCAAGATCGAGTACATCCGGCGCTTCAACATCCGGCGCATGATCATGCCGGACTGCGGCGGCGGGTCCTACGGCTGCCGGACCGGCATGAAGCACTGCATCGAGCTGAACAAGGAGAACAAGGTCAATTTCATCTATCTCTATGAATACCTCAAGGAGATCATCGAGCAGGGGCGGATCACGCTGGACAAGAGGGTGCACGCGGGCAAGCGCTTCACTTGGCACGACTCCTGTAAACACGGCCGTGAACTGCTCAAGCACTATGGCCAGGCGTTTTTCGAGGAACCCCGCTGGATTCTCTCCCAGTGCGTGGACGAGTTCGTGGAGATGACGCCCAACCGCGAGGCGAACTATTGCTGCGGCGCGGGCGGCGGCAACTGGCCCGGCCCCTTCGAGAAGCAGTCGGCCTTCCACGGCCGCTACAAGGCCGAGCAGATCCGCCGCACCGGCGCGGACGTGGTGGTGGTCGGCTGCTCCAACTGCCGCGACCAGATCATGAAGCGCCTGCCCAAGTACTACAAGGATCTCAAGTACGAGGTGAAGTACATCTGGCAGGTGGTGGCCGAGGCCCTGGTCATCGAGCCCTGGGCCCAGGAGGCCGTGGATCGGGCGGCGGCCGCCGCCGCCGCCCAGTGGAAGGCCTTCGGCATCGAGCCGGAGTAGTGGGCGACGATTCTTCCTGTGACCCAAACGAAAAGGCTCCCAGGCGATCGCCTCGGAGCCTTTTCGTTTTCTGGTGGAGACGACCGGGATTGAACCGACGACCTATGCGTTGCGGAGCCATCGCTCTCCCCTCTGAGCGACGTCCCCATGAAGGAGAGATTTCATAGCCGCCTTTATGTCGGGCCCCAAACTCCAATTTCATTTTTTTGGGCGCGACCGCTCAAAGTCGGTCTGCCGCATGGCCAGGGCCAGGGGCTGGGCCTGGGGCTGGACGGCTATGGCCTGGGCCAGGAGGAACGGGCCCCGCGCCTGCTGCGCAAGGTGGAGCCGAAATATCCCCTGGCCGCGCGCAGGCGGCAGGTCACGGGCAAGGCGCTGGTCAAGTTCCTGGTGGACCCCGAGGGCCGCGTGCGGCGCCTGGACGTGGTCGAATCCCGGCCCAGGGGGGCGATCAGGCCGCCGTGGAGGCCGTGTCCGCCTGGGAGTTCAGCCCCGGCGTGCTGCGCGGTCGGAACGTGAGTGTCTGGATGCTCCTGCCGATCTCCTTCACGTTGCAGTGATGCCGTCGCCGGGCGTCTGGACTAGGCGAACAGGCGGAGCCAGACGACGGAGATGGGCATGACCAGGAACAGCGACGGGATCATGCTGATGACCGGCACCGGCGACAGCCCGAACTGCCGCAGCGCGGCCCCCAGCATGATGATGCCGCCGCAGGCGGAGAAGTCCGCGAACATGGCGGGCGTGGTCAGCGGCGTCACGCTGGTGGCCAACAGCAGGATGGCCGCTTGAATCAGAAATTGCGGCACGACCAGCACCGCGACGACGCCGCCGATATTGGCCGCGAAGAGCAGGGCCGTGGGAAGATCCAGCAGCGACTTGATGAGCAGGAGCGAAGGGTCGCCGGTCATGCCCTCGTTCATGGAGCCCATGATGCCCAGACCGCTGACGCAAAAGAGCACGGTCAGCACCGCGAACTGGTCGCGGAAAGTCTGTTCGGGGAGAGCCGCCGCTGCTTTGCCTCGCCGGAAGAATCCCACGACCCGGAACGCCAGCCTCATGGCTCCCGCTTCGATGCGGCAGGCTTCGCCCAGCAGGGTGCCGAGCAGCAGGGAGATGACCACCGGCGGCAGCGAATTGCCCTTGGCGGTCATGGAGACGCCGATCCCCATGGTGATGCAGCTGAAGACGAGAATGATCTTCTTGTTGAATTCCGGCGAGATGATGCGGCCGCAGACCGACCCTGTGAACGCGCCGAAGATGATGCAGGCGCTGTTGACGATGGGACCGAGCATGATTCTTCCTTGATGAGATGGAGGTGTTTTGCCAAGGACGCGCTTGTCTCGAGCAGCGTTTCACTCGGGCGCGAGTCGGGAAAGAGAAACGGGTCACAGCTTCCGCGCTGCAACCCGTTGTTTTCTTTGGTGGAGACGATCGGGATTGAACCGACGACCTATGCGTTGCGAACCCTTGAGTCTATCGATCCTAACAAAATCCTAGCTAGTTTAACTGAGTTTTATAATCTTTTATTTCAATATATTGATTGCGTAACAAATGCGTTATCAACCCATCGGTTGTTTGCTGAAATTTGCCCGAATTTGATCTTCGTGTTAGGAATAGGTTAGGAATTTGGAGGCGAAATAACCCTTGCGTTGCAACGCAAAGAGGTCACTTTCTGAAAGCCTGGGAGGCGGAAAATGGGAACGAAATACCATCTCGTGGACGCGGGACGCTGGCCCGGAGTGTATTGCTATGCAAGCTCGGAGCGCCGTTATCAGGGAAAAGCTGACGTCTGCTACGTTGTGGCCTACCGTCTGGACAAGAAACTGCGCTGGGAAAAGGTTGGCTGGAAATCTGAGGGCTACACGCCCCCGATCGCGGGCGAGATTCGGGCCGAGCGCATGAAGCAGATTCGGCACGGCGAAGAAGTGAAAACCTCAAAGGAAATTCAGAGGGAACAACGCCAGAAGAACAGGGAAATCGATGAGATCGCCGCAGCATATTTCGACGCTCGGAGAGGGGAGCGGTGGCGGCGAATCGATGAAAAACGGTACATGAAGCACATCGCTCCGTTGCTGGGGAAAAAGACGGTCAAGACTCTCTCGCCGTTGGATGTGGCCCGGGTGAAGCAAAGCATGAAAGGGCTGGCTCCTTCCACTATCTGGGGGGCGCTGGAAATCCTTCGCCGTGTGTTGAATCATGGCGCCAAGATCGGCATGTGCCCGTCGTTGAAGTTCAGCATCGAGATGCCGAAAAAAGACAATGAAGTCGTGGAATATCTGACTGCTGAAGAGGTCTCCAGGTTTCTCCAGGTTCTTGAGGATTGGCCCAATCAGGATGCGGCCCGGATGTTGAAGTTGGCTCTTTTTTCCGGAATGCGCAGAGGGGAGATTTTCAAACTCCAGGTCGCTGATGTCGATTTCCGCCTGGGGCTCATTACCCTTCGTGGCCCCAAGGGAGGAAAAACCGTCTCCATCCCCTTGAATCCGATCGTTAGGAAAATTTTGACTGACCAGATCCATTGGAAGTCGGCCCGGTGGCCGGGGAGCGATTATGTTTTCCCTGGGAAAGGCGGGGCTCAGCGGACGGATTCAAATGCCGTCGATAGAATCAAGTCGGCGGCAAATCTGCCAAAGAGGTTTCGAATATTTCATGGCTTGCGGCATCACTACGCTGTTACATTGGCGAATTCTGGAAAATTCTCGCTGGATGTGATTGGTGAACTTCTGACGCATAAAAGCATCGCCATGACAAAACGCTATGGACAATTCCTGCCTGATACGATGAAAAGGGCTGGCGAGCTTGCCGCTGAAGTGGTCATGAAGGGCATTGGTGGTGATGGTGCTGATATCGTGGCGCTCAATGTCTACGCCAAGAGCGAATGAGGATGGAGTTGGTGAAAATTCTGTGCAATGACCAATACGTTTCTGCTGAATCGATGCTTCATTTGATGTTGTCCGTCATGCTCTTTCCGAATGATCATGATGAGCAAAAATCATGGCTTACGAAGTATGTCGTTCTAAAGATGAATTATACTCATGCTAATATCGCTTACACATGTGCTGCAAATGATGAAATAGAGGCATACAGCAAGTCTGGATTCATTGTAGCCATGCATGCCATGGCGTTGGGCGGTTGGTTTGAGTTCTCAAAATACCTCTTTGCGAATGTGTCTCAACCACTCAGGGAACTTATACTGAACCAGGCGAAAATCGGTTTGATTTCCGGTCATATATTGAAAGCTGCATTGGAGAATAATGGTAATATTTCAAAGGCGTGTGAACGTGTTTCTCAAAAAAACGTTGGGGAGAATGAAACGTATTCCATGTGTAAAATAAAAAAATATGATGATCCTGAATACTTCAGGAAAAATTATTGGTATAAATTTAATAATGTTGCCCATTTATGGGCTGCGGCGACGGATTATTTCCATTCAGCTGCTGAATTAGCTGATATTGTGATTCATGATCCGCACCCTTTTTATTTCAGTATTAATAAGGATATTGAAGTTGCAGTGAGAACTTTTTCCGAAAAATCTCGATCGGTACTCGCGAGAGCCATCAACTTCAAAACCAATAATGGACGTGAAAAGCCTCTGATCGATATCGGCAAATGCCAGTTTACTTTCGATCTTGAGTTGCATTGAGCCGGCATTGGACAAATCCCGGATCCACCCCGCCAAGCGTCTTTTCAGATTGAATTGAATGCATGTTGAGAACGTTAATGCTATGCCATACTGATCTTCTTTTCTTACAGATTCGAGATGTTGGTTGATGATTTCGAAGGGGCGCCGTCTCATGTTTCGATAGCCTTGGTGCGGACGTTCCAGGTTGTAGTAGCGCAGCCAGCGATCCGGGTTTTTCTGGAGCGCCTCCACGGTTTCATAGAGGATTGCGCGGAACGCCTCCCGAAAGAACTCGTCCAGCACGGTCCCGTTGAAGCGCTCGACACCTACGTTTGCTCTCAGCTTCTGATCCGCGTCCTGCAGTGCTCGATTTCGTTCAACTCCAGGCACAGCTCATAGGGGGCTCTCCGTTCTGCGGAACTCCCAGTCGTTGTCCGTGCGGATGGCCGTGATCGGCAACCCTTCTCCGCCGTAAAAGGGCAGCACGTCGTTGTGCAGGACAGCCGCGCCCGCCTTCGGGCGTTTGCTCGCGCAGGAAGCCGAAGGCGCAGCTCAAGTAGATATCCGCCACGACGTGCAGATGCGCCCGGCCTACGCCCTTCAGGCGGCGACGTAGGACGTGTCCTGGCGGAGCAGTTCCCCGGGCAGGAAACTCTCCACATGCCGCTCCCAGAAGGCCGGATTCTGCTCACCGATGAACGCCACCTGTTCGCCTGTCAGCTCGATGGGATCGCCGGCGCGCTTTTTCTCAAGCTTTAGCCAGTGGTTGTATCTGCTGGCCATGCCGAGCTTGATGAGGATGTTCTGGATCGTGGGAGAGCTGGCCGACACGCCCGCCACTTGAGCGGGCTCCACGTCTTTGTCTGCGGGATACTGAGGCGGCATATATTTTATCATATTGTTTTCATTTAGTTTTAACGCCACGGTTCACGCCGGTTTGGAGTGGAGTTCGATGCATGGTGGCCTTGCCTTGTGATGCCACCTGTCATGCGGCATCAAGCTCTGTTTTTTTGAGATTAAAAATATATTTTGGAATAATTTTTATAAAGTTAAAGCCATGAACTCCGCTTGGCTCGCAATTAATTTGGAATAACAGGCCAAGATTAAACAATGAAAAATTGATTGGCATGCTGGCTGCACAATTTTTGAGCGATGGGCGACAAAATGTTGGGCAGCACTCTGGCGCACGGAGACGGTGGAGCGAAAAAAGTTTTTTTGATGCGGGACGATAGCTCGTCGCCACCGTTTGCGGTGTCGACTCAACCGCTTTGACGGATGACGCATATTCAGAATGAGTTCAGGATGAACTTTCGTGTGGCGGGTGTCGCTCGGGGCATTCATGCATCTGTGCGGAAAGACCTTTGCGATGCGTTTTCTCGTCATGCGGCGATGCCGAAAAGGAGGCGATCATGAATGCCATCATGAGAAAGTGCTGCGCGGTATTGCTGCTGGTAATGGCGTTGACGTCTGCGCATCCGGTGGACCTCCATGCCGGAGTCATTGACTGGGGGCTGCGCCAGATTCCCAGGCTGCTCCGCTATGTCAAGAATGCCGCGCCGCGGTTCGTCGAAGAACTGCGCCCCGTTGCGCATTTTGTGGAGGAGCGCGTCCCCCGTCTGCTCGAAGACACCTGGCCGCAGATGACGGGGCTTGAGCGTGCACTTGCCCGGCAAGGCGAGGCGGCTATTGTGGCCGCGAGGAAGGTAATCAAGCGCGCCATGACCTTTGAGTCGGATGCGGTGGACGCCATGGGGAGGACGAATCGGGAACGCATGCGAGCCGGGTTTGCACCAATCGGCAAGGACGGCAAGCCCGTGGAACTTCACCATATGCACCAGAAGGACGATGGAGTCATCATGGAGCTTACCCATACGGAGCATAGGGCCAATTCGGCGGAGTTGCACCAATACCGCACTCGCAGCGAGATCGACCGCGCGGAGTTCAACGCCTGGAAGCAGGAATACTGGAAAGTGCGAGCTCAGGAGCTCGACACGCAATGAGCACCCGGAAGGGACATTCCGATCTATTCGGCAAGTTCCATTGTCGTTTGATTTTGGCTGAGGGGGGGAGCCGTTGAGGCCGCCATGGCGGCTTGCGGGTTCCCTTTGGAAAGCGAAACCGCAGGTTGAATTTTGAAGGCGTCGATTACCGGTTGAAGATGCGTCCGGGTATTTGATACGACCGGCTCCGCAGGCGCCTTGGCTCAATCGAATAGGATCATGGCTGCAAGGTCATAGGTCACACGCCACTTCAACATCCTGGAGCGGCCGTCTCGCCTTCTGGCGGGAAGTCGTAACCCCCCAGAGCTCCGGGGTCACTTCAACCGTGGAGTCGGACCCCAGGACTCGGAGGAATTTGTCGTAACCCCCCAGAGCTCCGGGGTCACTTCAACCCCGGAAGAAATTCCGGGGACGATGTTGATTGTGTCGTAACCCCCCAGAGCTCCGGGGTCACTTCAACGCGGAGGGGCGAGCGGACACCCTGATCCCCACGGTCGTAACCCCCCAGAGCTCCGGGGTCACTTCAACTTATTCGGAACCGAGAATTGTACAAAGGAATGAGTCGTAACCCCCCAGAGCTCCGGGGTCACTTCAACAGGAGAGCCGCGTGAATCTAGAAACTTCGTTGTCGTAACCCCCCAGAGCTCCGGGGTCACTTCAACGAATTGGTCGACTTTCTCTATCGCGGAGAGGGTCGTAACCCCCCAGAGCTCCGGGGTCACTTCAACGAACCAGAATCGATTAAAAAAAGTTTCTTGGGTCGTAACCCCCCAGAGCTCCGGGGTCACTTCAACTTTGTCGAACGTTATCTCCCGGTACAAATCAAACGTCGTAACCCCCCAGAGCTCCGGGGTCACTTCAACCAGAAACCAACTAAACCCCATCTGTGGGGAGGAGTCGTAACCCCCCAGAGCTCCGGGGTCACTTCAACGAAGCGGCCGCTCAAGTGGCGCAAGCCGTGAGTCGTAACCCCCCAGAGCTCCGGGGTCACTTCAACCGTTACCTCGAAATCCATTGCATGTCTAGGGCTGGAATGGCTATTTGCTAGAACCTCCCAGAAAAGTCCATTCCTCGCTTCCCGATTCACCAAAAACAAGGTGATAAAACGCCAGTTTTTCCTTGCAGCTCTAGGGTCGCTAGAACCTCGGCGCATTTGCGCCCAGCGTGTGCGTCGAATCAGACGATCTCCACCACCGCATCTTCGCCCCCGCACTTCATGGCTTTTTCCCGGCACTGGGCGCAAAGCGGCACCACGGCGATTTGGTCGTCGTCCCCGCCGAACGCCTCCAATTTCGCAATTGCCCGTTTCAGTTCATGTCGCTCCAGTTCAACGGCGAACACGGACTTCTGCAGCCTGGTCCCAAGCGTCTCCAGGTAGCGAGCCAGACGATTGCGTTTCTTGTTTTCGATGATGTCGTAAAAAACGAGGTACAGCATGGCGTTCACCGTATTCGGAAAGCGTCGTACGGTCGGCGGCGCTGAAATACTTCAATAAGTTGGGTGGCAGCGCGATCAAGAAATCCGTTGAGGTCGGAGCGTGTTTTTCCCTCCCCTTCGCCGTTGTCAGCCAAAATGCGTTCCCGGGCCAACGTTTCTTCCATCCGACGGATCATGAGGCCGATAACGCCGGGCTTGCCCCGACATGGGCCGCTGTCGGACATGTTGAAATCCCCGGGGGTCACTTCGCGCCGGTGAATCAGGGCGAGTACCAACCGTTCGGAGACGTGCCGGAACTGCTCCAGCAGATCAGAGGCCAGGGCGAAGTGGCGGCCGCGGCCCTGGTGGAAGATTCCCAGACGAGGATCGATGTCGCATGCAGCAAGAGCGGAACCCAACCTGTTGGCGAGGAGGCTGTAACCGAATGAGAGCATGGCGTTTACTGGATCAGTGGATGGGCGGTATCTGCGCCCGGGAAAAGAGAACGGATCGACGAGTCCCGCGAATTTATGGAAAAACGCATTGGCTGCGGCGCCCTCGATTCCGCGCAGGGAATCAAGGGATAACGCCCGCGCCGCGTTTTCCTCCATACCGCCGAGCCTGGGTTCGTCGGCGTTGTTGCGCCTCAAAATCACCCTGCAGTTGTGGATTTTGGCGGCGATCATCTCACGCGCAGTCTTGAGCCTCCAGTTTTCATCGGCAAGGCTTTCTTCCTGCCGCAGTCTGAGCTGGGCCGATACTGGTGAAGGCGTCTGCAGCAGACCGACGAGACGGCCAAGGGCGTCCAGGAAAGAGACTGGGATGGAAGCGCGGGCGGCTCGGTGCAAAATGGCAGGGGGAACAGCCGGTCGGCCAACGAGGACGAGTCGGCCGACACGATCCCAAGGAATCCTGCGCTCACCTTCAGAATGTTCGATCACCAGTGTCCTGCCGCGAAGAGTAGCGTTACGGCAGGTCGAGGTGAGATAGACCGACATTCCCGCGAGTTGGCTCTCCCCGAGGGCCGGGCGCCAGGAAGTGGTTCGCATCTCCTCGGTGACGGTTTCCTGAGCAGGGGGGGGCGCGATCGTCGATTTTGGCACAGGTTCAGGGGAAGGCCGGCCTTCACGCCAAATAACTTGCCGGGCCACGTCCACCTCTGGAATATGGTAGAATCCGAAGCCGAAGGCTGTGTTTTTACCCGCGCCGACATACTGTCCAAGGCTGAGGCTCAACGCCTCCTGTGGGAGCGGCCGCCCTATGATCCGCAACATTCCGACAACCCCGCCGAGCACCTTTCGGGAGGCGCGTCCGTAAGGGATATCGAGCCAGTCCAATTTGGCATCGGCGATCCGTAATCCGGAGGTGCGGTTATCTTGTTGAATATCCGCGCTTGCACGGAGATCACCTCGCTGTCGCAAACGGGAAATCAGATGTCCAATGGCCGAAGGATCTGCTGCATATGCGCTGTCGAAAAAACGGTGGCCGTCGTGCGCCGTCCCTTCCGGTCGCGGCAACCGCAATGGTGAGTCCAATATGAGAGAGAACTCCTCCATGCGTTCCAGTTGGTGGATTTCCGGCTCCAATGCTTGCAGGCCCAGCGGGATAATGCGGTCCCAACTGCTGGGGCCGGAGCGCGGCAAGATTTCCTCACCTCCGACGCAATCACGAATCGATTCCAACCGAATCGTCCTACCCGGTTGGAACTGGCCGTTCGTGAAGGATTCTCTGTTGAACTCCTCGAGCACGCCTTGCATGACTTCCGGCATCGGCAGCGGAAGCACCATGCGTAAGAAAAGAGACACGCCCGGCACGACGCTCTGGCTTGGCGGGTATGCCGGTAGAAGCCCCATACGGGGGACGAATCCTTCCGGCACAGGCTCTGGCAGTCCGAGACGTCTACGCAAGAGGTGCTTGAATAAAGAGCTCCACTGAATGCCGTGGTATTCCGGTAGCCCCCCGATACGGCGCAGCACAAGGAATTCTGCTTCGAGCAGGGCTAGAGCTGGAATATCTATGGTGAAGGACACATCTGCTTCCAGTATGATGGCCCCGCGTTGGGATATTCGAGATTCATTTGAGGCCGCAGCGGGTTCAGATTGGATGAAGAAGCAGCGTTGAGCTGCTTGATGAACTGATCCACTTCGTGTGAAATTTGTCCCAGCTTGGAAATTATAACTGAAATTTCATCGTCGCAACCGATATTGATTTTGCGCCATTGGTAATCACGGGGCTCCCTCATCCAGATGGCTCTGATGGATGGTGAAAAACTTCCAAATCCATAGGCTTTGGCAAGTCCGAGCTTGAAAGCATGACCGGTGAAGCGCTGGTCAAGAACCATCAAAAGTGCCCCCAACTCTTTTAGGGCGCAATTCTCAACTCCGAGCGTGCCCCGGAAGATTATTCCTGGGGCGCAGACCATCGCCCAGCTACGCAAATGGTGCGATGGCTTTTCGCAGTTACCGCGTTGCACGTAATTCGTGAAAATCTTCGATAAGTCTGACAGGCGTTCGTTTCTGAGCCCATGCCGGTATGATTTGGCCCCTTTGATCATGCCGTCGTGTCCATAATAGCCGTTGATGTCTCGCTTGTTTGCCTTGGGCGGCATTTGAAGAGGGAGAAGAACCTGCCTGGCTTTCTCCCCTGAGCCGTCACCCCAGGATAGTATATTGACCTTGACCCCTTCAGGATTTTGATCAGTAACCTGAATTTGGCTCAGGGGCGACTCGTTTACGAGAGCGGACGATTTGAATCTGCCTCGAAATCCCGCAGGTGCTCCCTGTTCTTTTTCTTTGTTAATGACGCCGAATAGACTGCAGCGCGGACAAAGTTTTTGAAAAGATGAACACGCCTTTTGATCTTTTGGAACAGCGTCTTCTTGGTTGAACAGTGCTTTGAAACTGAAACATTTTCCTATTGATGTTATAGTCCCGTTAAATTCTTGGTAGTATATAAGCGATCCTGTTTTTAGATCATTTAAGTTTTCATACCACGGTTGTCCGTCAAATGAACTCTTTGTGCCTCTCTCTTTAAAAGATCCAGCATAAACTATTTTTTTTAGTTTATCGATAGTCTCAAAAGACTTTATTGGAAGCTTTCCATATAATTCTTTCTTGTGTGAGTCTTTGTAAAAAATGTATCTTATTTGAGACTTATTGCTATCATTTAAACGAAGATTCATGCCACGACAGTATGTTCCTGCGCAAATATATAAATTGTGTGCACTATAGTCGCATAACTTTATTTCTTCTAAATACCTTTTGTTCACTATTCCAGTGTATGATTTTCCGACCTCAGGTATTAACTGAGAAGATTTATTGTGTATAAAGTAAAATATATCTACTGGTTTAATTGAAATTTCAGCAGAAGATAAGTTTAAAGATACAATCACGCCAGATTTTGAAGAAGACCTGCTGACTCTATACCGTTTCCATTTTCCTGTGTAAGGGTATTGACCTGGATCAAGTTTCGTGTGTCCGATTTCTCTAGTATTGACACGGTAGCACCCCCCCATCAACGCGGCAAACGAATTGGCAACAGCAGATTTGACGGTGAATGGGCTGATGGCGAGTCTGTCGCCGGGCATGTACCACCGGCGATTATTTCCCTTATATTTTTGTCCAAGTTGGTCATGTGGATTGCAGGCTTGAATAGCATCATCAATGCATGGATTGAGTGCAGACGGAGTTTTTGTTGTCCATTCAACGTCAAAGGCGACATCGATACGTCCGTTGTGCAAAATGTCGTGGCTTATATCATTAATGCCTTGAGCAAGCCATTTTTTCCTTTTTATAAAATAGTATGGAAAGCAAAAATTTTTGTTATCTTTTTTTTGTAAATAATTTTTATTGAATTTACATGAATTCATGACAAACTCCTTAATAAATAGCAGTAGTCAAAAATATGTGCATTCTAGTTTCAGGTATAATGACCTCGATTACATTAATATCATTTCCAAGCAAATTCAAATGTTTTTGTATTTTAAAATTTGTTTTTCTCCAGTAACAAAGCCTACCATCATGCTCATCGTTAGTGTGCAGCGTCCATCGTTGAAAAATGAAATTGCCGTCTTCTCGTTCCATAGAAATTTCTTCATATAAGTTGTTGTCTTCACGCCAAAGGCCGACTTCCATGAGTGGGCCCTCTGGATTGGCGAAAAGCCCAGATGTTTCAATGGAGCCACCCCGTAAAATTTCTTTAAAAGCCTTCACCTTGCCTTCGTCTGACAAGATGGTCTCTTCGGTCGAGCAGGCGGCGTACCCTCCATTCCAAAGTTTCCCTAACGCATATTCAAACCCAGCAAGTGGAGCGCGCGCATATGATGTTACCATCCGACCTGGTAGGAATGTATGCATTCCGAGCATATCCTATGACTCCTTTGTGTAGCCTATAATCTGGAATTGTCCTGTGCAGGTTGATGTGGTTCCAAGGCGATTCCATCCTGGAGGTGAATTCTCAACCAACAATTCTTTGATTCGCGTTTCAATGATATCAAGAGCCGAGTCGTAATGTTCCTTGTTGGTTAGACTGTCCACGATGATCTCAAAGGCAAACCGGCCCGAGCTTAGATATTCACCGGCGAAAAGTTGAATATTTTGTTGTGTGTGTTCGCAAAGCTGGATTCGATGAATGATTTCCATGTGAAATGAGTCGGGGATAGCTTGGGCGTCGCCTACTGAAACCATACCACGTTTTTGAAGGTTGCCGAAAAGCCGGCAACGGGTACAGCCACATTGTTTTTGTCCAATGGCGATTCCCGGTGAGCAGATTTTTTCGCCTCGTGTTCGAAGATATCTTTCGATTGGGACGGATAACACTGCTTGCCGGAATGATTTTCCTGGAATGACTGGCCTTGATTCAGCACTATCCCCAGAGAAAAAAGTTTGGCGATTGCAAAAAAAATCCGGCATCGCTGAAGGGATGACCGACTCCGAAAGCGGAAGTGATTTGTTGGAAACGCAGAGGAGTTGACCATCAAGCAGCTCAAAATCAAGATAGAACGTAGACCATGGGGAATCCACAGCGGTTTTAGTCAGGGGTATTCGCGTCCATGGCTCGGTTCCGTGAGTCCAAAGTGATTTTCGCCCTTGTGGGGTACGGAGGTCGATCAATGCGGTCTCAAGAGATTCGATGGAAAGTCGTCCGTATCCATAACCCCATCCTCCGCCGATTGTTTCGACGCCAGAGTCTATGACCCAAAAAGCGTTGCTGAGTGACGTTATGATTTCATCGACTACCTGACATTCTGAAAGAAACCAATTGAATCTCATTTGAATTTCAATTCCAGCTGGAGCAATCTCAGCATTGAACAGCGCTCCTTCATCAACTGTGGCGCTTTCTCGATTTATACGGTTGTAGTGAATTACATCATAAATTGGTATATTTACATTTGTTGCTTCAAACCAGCATGGAGAGAGACCAAATGTATCTGAATCACCGACTGTTGATTTTTGTGGACGGTAGTCCCCAATTAAAAGTGAAAAATGCTTACCATGAGAGAAACGCATAAGCGCTCTTTTTAATAGGCTGGCCCAAACATATCCGCTGATATGCAGTTGGCCATCAGGACTGCGTTCCAGTTCTGCGTCAACAATGTCATCTCCTGCTCCTGATCGCAGCAGAAGTGGAGTCCTGAGGCGCATATGAGCCTTAACTGCGAGAACTATTTTACTTTCCGACAGTTCCATAGTTCCTCTTTTTGTTATTGTAAATTCTAACTGCACAATTATGAAGGCCGAAGTATAGTGCTGAGCGCATTTCTTCGACTCCATGCTGATCGAGTATTCTTTGAAGTTCTTCGTAAATTTTAAATAATGCACCGTAGTTATTTTGTTGGTTTGAATCTTTTTTTGCTTTTATATATCTATATTTAACGAGTTGACGATTTAAAGTGTATTTTAATAGGTCAACAGACATGGATGGATTTAGAAGACCGCGCAGTAATCCTCGCTGGTGCCGGCTTAATTCCTGACTAATTTCTATGTCTATATTTTTTTGATGCGCGCAGTTGTCTTCAAATATACAATCAGCGGTTATTTCATTTATGATTTTTCCAAACCCACCCCATGTGATAGAGAAGAATTCCGGAACATTTGACAACGATTCGCCAAACAAAACGCTGCCAGGCTTGGCCACTATTTTATTCCTCCTGGAACGGCGTAGCATTGTGTTGTATTTTCTTTCAACGCCCATAATGATGTGGCCTACACCATGAGAGATGGATACGGCAGGTATGGGGTTAATGAGTAGCCTAGGAGAATTTTTTTGTTTAATTTCTTCCGATTGAACTGTTGAAAATTGTGCCTTGAAGACGCCACCTTTGAGCCGCAACAAGGATGTATTCTCAAGAATACACCAGGCCAGACGGCAGAACTCGCTTTTGGGGGCCAGGAATCGGATGGTCCCACCCAATGTAGTGCCTGCTGGCATGAATTCTTGAACGAAAAGGCCATCGTCACCAGTTACAAAGCTGTCTTGCAGCGAGTTTCGCATGCGGCGTCGGATCGACCGCTCGATTACTTGGATGTGCGAACCATTGGTGACGAAGCTGGATCCAGCCAGAGGGGTCGTTTTGGATTGCGGCATTACCGTTGGGTTTGTCTCATCGCGACGCTTGTCAAAATTGTCGTGGATAGTGCCCGTCTCGTCACGTAAAGTTGTCACCGGAGCCGGATAGGCAAGTTCTCCGCCGGCACCTGTTGGATAAAACTGGGAAAAGCGGATCGTTTCCATTTCTTCGGGGGTTGGCCAGCGGCCCGCGAGCATATGGAATGTTCGTACGAACCCGCCCCTGAATTGATCGGCGGTAATCCAGTCCGCCCCGGCCAGAACTTGAGCGCGTCCCGGAGAGACATTTTTACTTCGTAAATGCGTCAGGGCTTGGATGCGGCATAGTATAATATTAGGGGCGAGGTTCGCTGGACAGTCGGGCAGAATTGTTTCTTCGGGCTGCATCCAGTGGCATTTCATTTGTCCACGTCCGTACCCCCTGGAACGAAAAGCGCCAAATGAACCAACGAGTTCAGTCGCGTTGTCGATCAGCTCCCTTGCTCTGCCGAGCGAAGCGGCGTCGGGGAAAGGCCCCAAAAACAATTTGGCGGAAAGACTTAAATTATCAAGCCAAGCGAGTTGGTGAAAACCGAGCATATTTTCCTGAATTGTTCGATGATCCTTGTTTTGCTGAATGCGCGCCTTGATTTTGTATCGAGTTGAAGTCCATGATTTGCGCGACTCATCGGTCAAAGAAAGATCGGTGACTCGAAAAAGTCCGGGGTCACTATTCCCCTCCTGTCCAAAGAGACTGCCGATCAACTGTTTCTGCATCCCTCCGGTCAAGCGATCTAACCAGCGCGCCGCCATGCGGAGGTCGTTGTGGACCTGCGTGTCCGCGTAAACTGGAGTCCCATCATCGAGGTCGGTAAGGTGTTGCGAATAGCCGAATTTGGTCATTTCCCTCCCGGCGGTAAACCAGTATCCCCTTGCCGCGACGCGCAGTTCGCCTTGGAGGAAATGAATGGAATGTGCGCTTGTAGCCACCGATAACTCCTTGTCCTCAGGAATTGATGATGCAGAGCAGTTCCAGAAAGGTCGCCAGTCGGTGCGGGTCCATGACTCCATCTTGGAGGAAGTCTTCATCGTTGAGAATTCGGCAAAAAGAAGGTTCGGCATCCGCGCAGCGTGCTTTGAGCCACTCATCGATGGTCGGTAATTTGTTGAGGATCGCCGCAGCCAAAGTGTAAATAGCTGTTTTTGATATGCTGGCTTTGTGTCTTTCAACCATTGCCAAGTAATTTTCCAGGCTGGTACGTGGCCCAGTTATGGCTATTGGATTTTCTCTCGGTAAAACGCTATAGTAACCGCCTTCCTCCTCGGCTGCCAAAGCCCATGCAACCATGTTGGTTTTCCGGCTTCTCTTTTTTGCCTGCTTCATTAATTTTTCATTAGCCGCATGGATTCTTCTGAATGGCGTATGAGTTGAAGTAATAATGAAGCTACCTCCAAAGCAGTATGGTGAATCAACAATGTTTTCGTTGTTATTTGATTTGTTATTTAAAGATAGCCACTGATTGTTTAGTGGGTGATTTGTGCCTAATGATTTGATTACTTCAAATAATGAACTTGATAAATTTATAGAAAAATTAATAATTGATTCTTTACTCATTATTATACAAAGATCATCTCCGCCTGCTATGACAAGCCTGAACGGTAAAAATTTTCCGTTAGGATTTGGAAAAGTGCGTATCAATGCTTTTGAAACGATAGTGCTAAATACATTTAGAACGTCATTAAATATGGAAAGTATATTTTCTTCTGGCTGTTGATTCCAAATGTTAACCTTATGTTTCATGTTGTTGATGTCTGATGTCCAAACTGCCATCTGAAGGCCTTTTGCTTCTATTTCTTCATTATGACTAGGGTTTAGTTCATTAAAATCTATTGGAATAATTTTATTTTTTAAATTTGGTAATTTTGAAATGTATGAATGATAAATTTTTTCAAGCGTCGTAAGATTTTTTTTATATAATATATCGCATAGAGAATGACGCGCTTCTTCTTTTGCTGACTCACAAAAGCGGCACAAGCTATTTGATTCAGCTGGATACTCTCCACATTCTGAGCAATGATTTACATGCGGTAAAAAAGTCACTCCATAGCCGCGAAGTTTTGTTTTTGTATTTTGTAATTGTGCGATGAGTGCTTTTTCTCCTTCGCGCAAAGCTTGATCCAAAGAATAAGCCGATGTCGGCCCTGCCCACTGAAATTCAAGCATTGGTAGTTTCGTAGAAATACATTCGATGCAGTCTTCCAATGCCTTGCGCGCCATGCTTTCGTCCGTGAAGCTTGCGGTGAACTTGCCACCCCCGGCAATTAACGTCTTACCGCCTTTTGTTGTTACAAGCTCAGGCAAAGTTATTTCATTTAAACGAGAAATGATTTGGCTGGTTCCGGCCATGAACCAAAGCCGGTCTAGGCGGAATATTGTTTTTTGGATAGCTGAGAACTGCAATGATATGTAATGCTTGTACGCCATGATTTCTCCTCTGGTCGTCCCGACGCCGCAGTTCATGTTTTTACCACTGGTTATCTATATTTTGAGGCTGAAGCAGTCAACACGCCACCCCCTGATCCCATTCCGATCTTTGAGTTAACATGTTTTGAGGATCATCTTTAACAGCGTGTGTGCAGGAATGCGGCTTCCATGGGGCGGACTCGCTATGATCGTGCCTCCAGTTGGCCCGCCCCATCCATTTTCGAGCGTGGATAATTTTTTCAGTAAATCCAGTAGATCTTCTTTGGCTTCGGGAGCGACGGAAATGCTGACGTGTTCCGCCCCGGCCAAGCCCATGGCGATGGAAATTTGAGCGCCGTTTCGCCGAAGGAGGCCATGAACTCCCGGTAGGGGAGAACGGAGGAAGAGCGCGGTGCGCCCTTTTGTGGTGTGAAGCTGCACGATTTTGTCCGCCTGGCGCTCGAGGGTGTTTCGGTATTTTTTTGCGATGATGGCATAATGCTCCCAGTGCGGATCTGCGCAGATGGCTGGTGAAAGATCCCGCGGATCAATATTCTTTTCGCGCAATACAGATATCAATTCAATGCCGCGTCGGAATTGTACGACAGAATCGGGGTGACTCATGCGAATCCCGGAATGTACGGCAGCGAGTTGCACGGCTTCATTCTTGGCTCCCCTGGGAAGTCCCAGATCAACCGCCTCAACATAGTCGCATAGCATCTTGTCTGTCGGGCTTGAACGACCAAAGACCATCATGGCCTGGACGCAGGCTGGGGGCAGGGGAACTTCCCCGGTATGGTGGTCGAAGTTGTTGAGATGTGTCTGGCCGCTGCCCCCGCATTCGATGCAGATCACTCGAGGATTGTTCAGGAATGCGGTTGGGGCTTCGCCGCATACATTTTCCAGACGGTCTTCGCTTGTCGCTCCAGCAAAGCTGGCCGCCAGGACTGTGTCGAGATCGGGCTTCCAGAAAATGAGATGCATGATACGCCTCCCGCCATCTGCCAGCATGATTCATTCCAAAACGTAATCCAGTATAATCATTACTTTTTAATAAAATGCTTGTGATAATTCGCGAAAATTTTATAAGATTAAATAAAATATTGGAGGTCCATATGGTGAAAGCGGAAGCGGCGAGGAACATCCTTGTGGCCTGGGTTGGGGCGAGTGATGTCAGCGAGGTCAATGAGGGTCCTATTGTGACGGCATTACGCGAGAAGCATTACCAGCACGTACATTTGCTCGTCAGCAAGGATTTCGAACAGCGCGTTGCGGATCTGAAGCGAGGGATTGAAGAAAAAATGGGCGTTGATGTAAAAATCCACTCAACGGGCATCGCCGACCCCACGGCTTATGGCGAGATCCTTCGCGGCATGCGGAAGTGTTTGGATTCGCTTGGGGAGGATGCGCTAGACAAAACGGTGATACAGATAACGTCGGGTACCCCTGCCATGCAGGCGGTCAGCATCATTCTGTCGCGGACGGAGTTCCAAGGGGTTGGCCTGCTCCAGGTCAGGCACCCACAAGATGTTATCAAGTCTGGCAAGAAGCCGGTGGAGGAGGTCATTCTTCCAAAATTCGAGGCGAGATATTTCACCCAGCATACGGATGAGGAGGGTGTAAGGGTTCGGTGTCGTAAGCAAGAAGAAATATACAAGGTGGCGTTGCGTGTTGCGGACAAGAAATGCCCCGTGTTGATTTTCGGCGAAACCGGAGTCGGGAAGGAATATCTGGCGAAGTACATCCATGACCAGATGACCCCGAAAGCGAAAGCTTGGGTGGCTGTAAACTGCGGGGCGATTCCGGATACGTTGTTCGAATCCGAGTTCTTCGGCCATGAGAAGGGGGCGTTTACCGGCGCGGCGCAAGCGCGCAAAGGTTATTTCGAGCAGGCGGACGGGGGGACGCTCTTTTTGGATGAAGTCGGCGACTTGCCGTTGACGTCACAGGTGAAACTGCTGCGGGCCATTCAGGAGAAACGGGCCAGGCGCGTCGGCGGCGAAAAAGAGTATTCCTTTTCGGTACGTATCATAGCGGCGACAAACCGGGATCTGTTTGCCGCCGCTCGCAATGGGTCGTTTCGTCAGGACTTGCTATACCGCATAGCGGACTTCCCGTTGCGGCTGCCCTCCGTGAGGGAGTTCGGCACGAAGGGGGTCGACAAGTTCATAAACCATTTTCTGAAGGAAATTGTGAAGGAAACCGGGAGTCGCTATGAGTGCACCGGTGAGGCTCGTGATCTGTTGCGTATCCAGCAGTGGCCCGGCAATCTTCGAGAGCTCAGAAGTGTGCTCCGGCGGGCCGCTTTTTGCGCGGACGGCGAGATGATCACCGAGGAGAACGTTCGCCAAAGCCTGAGCATGATTCCTGGCGAGCCCGCGCGGCCTCAGAAGCAGGACATCGGCCCCGGCTTCAACATTAGGAAACATTTGGACGAGATCGCGAGAAACCTCATAGAACAGGCCCGGGAACGATGCGGGGGCAGTAAGACCAAGATGGCGGCCATGTTGGGATACGAGAGGTATCAGACGATGGAAAATCACGCCAAGAAACTCGGCATCCCCCTCCCGAGAAAGAGCCGGGAGCCCCAGGACGGTGCCTCTGATAGGCACGGCGGCGTGGAATAGCCGGGGACGTCCTTGACGGTATTTCCGTTTGGCGCGTTCAGATGTCGAGGCTGCGCATGCTCATGCCGCAATCGGACTGGAGGGCATGGGAAAAGTGGAATTGAGGCCTGAAACGGAATTCGCTGCCACGACAGACAGATGGGATGTCAACGGTTGGGGCCGCCCTCATTCATTCTGACGACCAAAACAGCCATAAAAAAGACCGGTCACACCCTGCGCGTGAACATCTCTCCTTGTGGCGCCCTTGCGTTGATGCCGATCTTTCAGACGGCATCGCAGTGCGAGGCGCTCCCGCAGCATGATTTCTTCACGCCGTCAGCGTTGTTCCATCATGGAATGCAGGCCGGCTTGTCTTCGCCTTCCCTTGAGGATGGCGTCGATTCCCCTTGTTGAACCACTCGGGTCGACATGCTTTCAGGAAGGCGCGGTCTCTGTCGTACCCCCCCAGAGCTCCGGGGTCATTTCAACAAATATAACAAGAGGTGATTTGATGGCTGATGTCGTAACCCCCCAGAGCTCCGGGGTCATTTCAACTAGTGTGGAGTACCCGTCTGACGGGTATATGATAGTCGTAACCCCCCAGAGCTCCGGGGTCATTTCAACCGTTACTCCAGAAACGCCCGAAGGTCTAGGGCGGAGAGGCTGTTTGCTAGAACCTCCCCCAAAGGCGGGGCGCCCACCTCTGAAAAGGCCAGAAAAGACCGTGCTGGAAAGGCTCAAACCATTGATGCCCTAGGCGCGCTAGAACCTGCACCAGTTTCCTTCTGACGCCTGGCGTTGGTTTCTGATCTCGGCGCCTGCCGTCCGCCTCTCAACCGACAGTCCTTTTCGCCTGCGCGGCGTTCCGCAAGAGAAGTGAGAGCCGGTCGGGAGAGAGCAGCTCACGCCAGCCGAAGGTCATGACCCCCTGGCATGGTGACGCCTCATCCTTCAGCAGGAAACAGGCCATGGGGATCGTGAACCTGGAAACCAATTTCGCCATGGAGCTGGATTCCATGCAGACTTGGTTGACTGCCTTGACGGCTCCCGCCTTGCAGGAAACGAGGTAGAACCGTCCCCGCCAACAGGCGACGACGTCGATATCGCTTTTGTGCCCCGCGGAACCGTGCTTTTCTGCCAGGTGGGCCCGTGTCGCCTCGCTCCAGCCCGTGCGCGTCCGGACGCGGACATGATCGGCTCCGGCCGACAGCATGGCGTAGCCCACAATGCGTTCAAACCAGATGCCACCCTTGCAGGGAATGACGACAGCATCCGCAGTGGACCCGGCGAGGTTCAGAATGCATTTGCCGGGCTCAAGCGCGCGCATTCTTATTTTTCCGAGTTCTTCCTGTTCGGGGAGGGGATGGTCGCGCCCAAGTGCGCCGACCGTATTCAGAAAAACGGCCAGACGTTTCAATCCGCCATCCGTTTCTGCCGCGCTGGATAGAATCCGCAGCAGGGACTCATGTTGATCTTTCCAAGCACGAATGATGCTCGCATCCTCGCCTTGGTCCTTGAGTTCGTGTCCGTTGGCGCGGATGAGAAAAAGGGGGTCCAGGCCTTTCAGTTCGATGTTCGACGGGGCGTTCGGGCCGATCGGGGTTATTGCGCTTCGTCCCATGTCGATGCTGTACACGGGAAAACCATGACAACGGGCCCATAATGTCAGCATGGCTCCTTGGGCCTTGCTCCCAGGCGTTATGTTGACCTCGACCCGTTCGTGAGGGGCCGGCAGGTCGAGGATCTCTTCCGCAGAAAAGGAAACCGGGAACAGTCGCAATTCCTTGATGCCCAAGTCATCGGCGAAGGATTCCAGCCGAGAGCAGTTCTCGGCCACCAGGCTGTCCTGTGGGGTGTGGCAGAGGACGAGCGAACGCGGTCCATGTGAAGCGATTGCCAGCAGGGTGGCCGCCGGATCCTTGCCCATGGAGGTGATGAGAGTGGGGCCGCCGTCGAGCGGCTCAACCGCCGTGCGGCCCGGTATGGGCTCACAAGCACGCACCGGAGCGAATGCCTTCTTCAGCCACTCCACGAGCTCTTTTCTGACAGAGTATCGGTCTTTGGCGGTCAGCAGGAATGAGATGATCTTGCCCCGGCTTTCCGAATCAAGCCGTTCTCTGGTCAAGTGGTCGAAGGTGAGAACGAAGACGCTTCGGTTGTAGAAATCGCCCGAACGTTCACGGTTTGCCGCCCAATCGAGGATATTCCGTTCCGCGTTCAAACCTTCGCCTTGCCGGGCGCATGGGGGCAGGAATTTCATGAAGGCGAGGCTGTTGTCGCCTCGGTTCCATATAAGATCAAAGATCAATCCTCCAACGTCCACATCCTTCAATGCGTGATGGGGCATGGGGATGGCCCTTGGGAAAATCGACAGGGGAATCGCGGGGGCGTCGTTTCGTTTGATGGCGGTCCAGGGCAGGTTGTGCAGTTTGAGGAGGTCGGCGGGAGGAAGGACTGGGATCGGCAATCGTTCTCGGCGAGTCAATCCCGCGCCGACGGAAAGTTCCATGCGCAGAACCTCACCCTCGAGCGGGATCAGAAAGACACTGGTTCGCAAATCGAGTCTGGCGAGGTATTCGCAAATTTGAAAGTTCATGCCCCCGGCCAGATTAAATGCACGGCGTCCTGTCGATGCGGCTTCCCCCGAGGGATGGAGCTGTTGCGCCTGTTGATCGTCAGGGGCGGAGTATGCGGTCTCGGATGCCGTCGCCAGATGAATCTCAGTTGGTTCGTAGTGGGTGACGTTTTCCAGAAAATATCTAATTCGCTCGGATAGCTGCCGGGTATGGCCCGTCGCGAGAAGGTGAATTTCTGAAGGTCGTTCCCCAGCTTCGAGAAGCGCCAATATGGGGTTGAGAACTGCCGCTGCCTGGGTTCCGACAAAGGATATGAAGGAATGAATTTCCGGCGTGTCGGTGAAAGTCATGCTCCATCTCCTTTGTTTGCGGCGTGTGCAGCGAATAACTGAATTTGATATGTGGTTTTCGGCTGGAAATGAAGGTGTAATTTTTATTATGTTTTTATATAAAAATTATATTTAATTTAGAAATAATAATAGGTTTTTTTAGATATATTCTTTTATTTCTACATGTTATGATCATGGAATGGCAGTTGCATTTCCTCCCCTCAAAAGAGACCCCAACAAGGAGGAATGCCATGAAGATCACCAAGATTACTGCCCTGTGCGCGTTGTCGATGCTGCTGCTGGTTGCCCAGGTGGCTTGGGCGGACCCGATAACAAAGTGTATCCCCGGCATACCCATCGTGGAAGGCGGGTATGACGCCAATAGCGGTGAGGACCACGCTGTTGAGGCCGGGCTGAGTGAAGCCGCTTTCGCCGCCGGCGCGGTAGGAAGTGGAGTTGTCTCAGCCGGCCTTTCGGGCGCGGGCGCTCTTTCCGGCTATGCGGGGGTCGCGTCCAGTGTCTCCATGCTCGGGCTGGGTCCGGTGACAACCGGCGTGGCGGGATTGATGGGCAGTTCGGCCACGGGCGCTGCGGCGACCACCCTGGTCACCGCGGCCGTCGGCGGGCCACTGGTCATGGGGACGATCATCGTTGTCGGCGTGGGGGCCGCAGGGTATGGGTTGTACTACCTCGGCAACAAGGCCGTCGGCTGGTACAAGGAGCAATCACAGTGATATCAGAAGGTAACGGCCAGGCGCTGTGTGCGGTTGATAAAACAGAACGGAGGCGCATCATGCTCGGGTCCAGAACTCATTATGTTGAAAGACGGTTGGGTGTCAAGCTTCCCCAGGATTACGCCGCGTTCATTGAACGTCATGGAATTCATAGCGTCAACGGGGTTGAGGTTTATGGCTATGACGAACGGGTTGTCGATCCGGAGAAGATTCCCTGCGTCATAGGCGCGACCCATCTCTACGGCCGGGATTATCGACTTGAAGAGGGCATCCTCGTCATCAGCCACACCGGCGTCGAGGACATCATCGTGCTTCTTGATACGTCAACTGGAAGCATCTTCGAAGCCGGGGCGGATACTCGGAGAAAGGTGGCCTCATCTTTCAACGAGTGGATCGCTGAGCTCGAGACCAGGTGATTCTCCTCTGCGTTCGATTTGATAGCGCTCAAGTATATCTACCTTCCCAATGGAATCCATGTGCCTGTCTTTTTCCGCTTGAGGCGAAGTCCATGGTATTGTTCAATTCTATGGTTCTTGGCTGACGCCACTGCGGGTATCCTCTTGAAATCGTAGACTCGTGAGGTGATTATGCCTTCCCTTGGTTAATTTTTGGTGAGCGTCTGTGTTTGAACCTCCTCCCTCATTGAGGCACTGGAGGTGTGAATGGTGCAGGCGCTTGACGACGTTATTTCCGGACCGCGGCAAGGTAAAGCGAAATATCAGGACAATGCCGATGATGGCGGCCTGGGCAGGTTAAATCTATGTTGATGTATGCTCACAATCCAGCATTCAATAATAAAAAATGATAGTATTGTTGTTTCAACCAGCTATCGCATCATGAGTAATGTCGGCTGCGTACTAGTCACAGAAATATATTACGGAATACTCGTAAAAAATGTAGATGTTACATTGGGTATACGATTTATACTATCAAGATTATTCAATCTTTACAGCTTTGACTCATTATTTGTGTGTTTTTTGATTTGCCAGTAGGTTATTCCGAATTTTGGAATTATTTACAATTATTCTCCACCCCATGCGAAACACACTTCATGGGGTGGAGACTCTCCCCTATCCCCGGTCCTATTGGGTCGTCCCTGGCAAATTCCTCGCCGGCTGTTATCCAGGAAGCCTTGATCCAGCCGAGGCCGAGCTGAAGATAGCCCGGCTCGTGGCCTGCGGAATCAGCTCCATCATCTGCCTCCTGGAAGAGAATGAGCAGGATCGGAGCGGCAACCGCTTTGCCCCGTATACGCCCCTTTATCTGAAAGTCGCCCGTGAACAGGGAGTGGCTGCGTCCTGGCATCGCCATCCCATTCATGACCAAGGCGTTCCAACAAAAAAGCAGATGACGGCGATTCTTGATCGCATCGATGAGAGTCTCGGCAGAGAGCTTCCCGTTTTTGTCCACTGCTGGGGAGGCAAGGGGCGAACAGGCATGGTGGTCGGTTGCTGGCTGGCGCGCCATGGAGTTGCCGAGGGCGTCGATTTGCTCAAGAGCGTCCAGTATCTCCGGCGGCATGACCCCAAAGGATATGATCCCTCGCCGGATACCGCCGAGCAACGGCGTTTTGTCCTGGAGTGGGGACGCTGGGAATGAAGCCGCGAAAATCAATGGAGGGCAATGTGAGTCCGATCATCGCGGAGCGCCTGCGGGGACTGGTTTACGGCCAGGCCATAGGTGATGCCTTGGGGGTGGGTGGGGAGTTTCACTCCGATTACGACATGCACCGTCTGTATCCGGAAGGCCTCAGCGAGTATGATCAGATCCGGCGCTCGTCCCATGCCGCCGTCTGGAAACCCGGGGAATGGACCGATGATACGGAGCAGTTCCTTGCCATTCTGGAAAGCCTTCTCGATTCAGGAACTGCTGACGCTGAAGTCGACCTGAACGATATGGCGCATCGGTTGCGCCGATGGTTGACCACGGACGGCCGTGGGATCGGTACTCTGACGTTCAAGGTGCTGACTCATGGCCGGTTTCTGGAGGCCCCCTCCGATGTGGCGCGTCAGATATGGGAGCAGGACGGTCGCTGCTCCGCTCCCAACGGCGCCGTCATGCGCACTGCGATCCTGGCGATACTTCCATGGGAGCATGACCTGCAGGCCTCGGCGCGCGCCGTGCGGGCTGTTTGCGAACTGACGCACGCAGACCCCCGCTGTGCCTGGTCATGCTTGGTGACCTCCTTCGTCGCGGCCTGCCTCGTGCGCGGGGATGATGACATCCCCGGCGCCTGTGAGCGGGCCCTGGTCTGCGGCAGGGCGCTCATGCTGGATGAAGCAGCCGAGGAGGAAACCAGGTTCTGGATAGAGAGGGCGTTGGGCGGGGAGCGCGGGAAGGGGCGGGCCGTGAAATTCATCGGCCGAGACCCTGAGCAGGGATGCAGTTTGAAGACACTGTACACCACCGGGCGAGGGCTGGACTCACTATCGATCGGGCAGGGGCCTGGCCAGGGATACACCATGCGCACCATGGCCGCCGGGCTCTGGGCGGTTTGGCATGCCGGGGGATTTGCCGATGGCCTGCTGCCGGTCATCAACAGAGGCGGCGACGCCGACACCAACGGCGCGGTGGCAGGCGCCCTGCTCGGTGCGCGATTCGGATTGGGCTGCTTGCCTCGGCGTTGGGTCAGTGGGCTGGTCAACCGGAACCGGCTTGATGCCGCGTTGCGGCGCATGCAACCGGCCCTGGGGATTGAACGGTGACGGCGGCTCCCTTGCGCTATTTCGCATACGGCTCGAACCTGAACGCTGGCGGCCTGCTCCGCTGGTGCAGGTCGACGAACCGCCCAAACGCCTTGCCTCGTCGTGGGACGCCCGCATTCCTCCCGAATACTGCAGTAGTCTTTCCCCAATATTCGATATTCCGGGGCGGAGGTGTCCTCGGCTGGCGCAAGCGGGTTGGGTATGCGCTTCCGGGGGCATTATTCGAAATCACGGAATCCGGCTTGGCCACGCTCGATCTCAAGGAAGGCACCCCGGAAGTCTACAGGTGGAAGATCACCGGGGTGCTCTTGCCTGAAGGCTCTTCGGCGCGGGCTGTCGTGTACAATCTCCCGAGCACTCGACCGAGTGTCCCTGTACCGCCCGCTTTCGGCTATCTCGGGATCGTTGTCGCCGGTTTGAAGGGCTATGGTCATTCCGTGATCCGGCTCTTGGCGGCCGCGCAGGGGACCGACGATGCCCAGAATGTGCCGCTGTTCTGCTCCGGCACACTCATGCTCGGTGAGGCTTTGCATGGCGTGATGTGTTCGCTTGGCGCGTGGTTTCTTGGGGATGCCGAGGCGCATGGACTTCTTGCCGGCTTGGGCGATTTTCCAGGGTTCCAGCCAGGCGGTGGGCAGATTATCCGTGGTCAATTGTTTGAGTTTTCAGGCCCCGGCGCCGCGTTATACCTGCTGGATCGATTGGAGGGCTTTCATGACTTTGGTGTACCTCAATCGCTTTGCTGGCGAGGGCTGCTCTGCGCGCAGGCCTGCGGTGGGAACTGTATGGCCTGGGCTTACATCATCGTTCAGGGGGAAGGTCCTGTTATCGAGTCCGGCGATTGGAGAAATCGCAAGAAGAGTGATCGTGCCGGAGGTAAAAGGTGACAAGCCTATGCTGAAAATTCGTGACATGCTTATTTGAATTGTTTATTTAAAAACAAATAAAAACAATGCAATGAGTGCTCACATGCCGGAAGGGGCAAACAGCCGGAGGCCGTGATATGGTTGAGTCGGACTATTTAGGCGAAGATGCTGAAACACT
Source organism: Desulfovibrio aminophilus (assembly GCF_023660105.1). NCBI lineage: Bacteria > Pseudomonadati > Thermodesulfobacteriota > Desulfovibrionia > Desulfovibrionales > Desulfovibrionaceae > Desulfovibrio > Desulfovibrio aminophilus. The sequence continues at coordinate 245,969 of NZ_JAMHGA010000018.1, forward strand.
GGGCAAATTGTCCAAACTGCCCATCTTCAACCTTCTGGACGGACCAAGGGTGTCCAAGGTCGTGGGCTTCTGCAAAATCCGTCGGTATGATCAAGGGGAAACCCTGATTCTGGAAGGGGACACCGACCGTGCGTTGTTCATTCTCCTTTCCGGGTCTGTCCGTGTCTTGAAGAAGAAAAAGAAGATCTGCGACCTGCAGCGGTTTGGCGATGTCTTCGGCGAGGTGAATCTGGTGGATGGGCACGGCAGGAGCGCGACTGTGCGGGCCAATAGCGCTGTGCTCTGCCTGGTTGTGGACGCCGCGCGTCTGGAAACCCTTTCCTCGGATGACGTCGTCTTTTTTCATGCCCTGATGTACCGCGCTCTCGCGGAGATATTGTCCAGGAAACTCCGAGAAACCAGCGATGACGTCGCCTCTTTGAAGGCAAACCACTTTTTTTGTTGAGCGTCTGCCCTCGGGAAAGGCTCCCTTGTGTTCAGCGTAAGATCGTTCCACCATATGGAATGATGCTCAGATATTCTCCCTGAAAAACATGGAGAATGTCAGTGAGATATCCTACCTCTTTCCTCGCGTCGTTCATTGCGATCAATGCTTCCGAGGACACCCTCTATTTGCGCAAGAAGTGCGCGGAATGGTTGGTTCGGTGCCTGGAGCGCCAAGAACTGATGGTTTCTGGTCTCGTTGACCTGCTGGCTTGGACTCTGGGGCGTCCCCTGGAGGATCTCGCGGGAAGTGTGGTCGATTGGCTTGCAAGCGGTGCGGGTAAAGCCTTCAGCCCGAGGAAGCGCGAATCGATCCAAGAGGCACTGGCTGAGGCTGGTGAAAATCCAGGGTTCTTGAACGAGGCGCTGGGCAGTGCGGTGGAGATGGCGCCGCGGAGCCTGCTGCGGGTTCTCGCCATGCATTCGCGCTGCATCCTGTGCGAGTATATCGAGGAGGGCCGGTACCGGGGTGGGAGCGGCATAGAGCGCTGCGCGGACCAGCTCAAGAAGCTGCTCGGCCTGTCCGAGCATGAAGTCGAACTCTGCCTCCTGCTCTACTGCAAGGAAACCATTGACTACTGTGAGCGCTACTTCGAGGACGGCATCGGCGTAACCCGACCGCTCGGACGTGACACGCTGTCTCAGGCCCTGGGCATCAACGTGGCCGCGCTGCGCCGTATTCTGTCCGGCAAGCTGGTGAAATTGGGCATCTTGGATACCAAGAGCTACTTCAGTCTGAGTTCCAGCTATGTCGCATTTTTTGAAAGCGGCGACGTGGAGGAGCTGACCCGGGGTTTGTTCATGATCCAGAGGGGGAGCGCTCTGCCGATGTCCAGCTACTCCTTGGATCCGGCGGAGGTGGAGCACGTCTACGCCTTGCTCGACAGCCATGGGGCAACTCCCACGCACATCCTCCTCTATGGGACGCCCGGAACCGGGAAAAGCAGCTTCGTCAGATCCCTGGCCAAGAAGCTGAAGCTGCGGGCCTACAGCGTGGCTTTGCCAGAGGACAGCGACCAAGATACCCGCCGGGCCGGCATCGAGGCGTGCCTGAACATCACCGCAAACGGGACCACGGGGCTTGTCGTGGTGGACGAGGCCGATAACCTTCTCAATACCGAGATGTCCTTTCTTCGGATGGGGCAGAGCCTGGACAAAGGGTGGCTCAATGAACTCCTTGAACGGCCGGGAGTGCGCATGGTGTGGATCACCAACAGCATCGGCGGGATCGAACCGTCCGTTCGGAGACGCTTCGCCTACAGCGTTCAATTCCAGACGTTGGGCGTCAAACAGAGGGTCCGGGTCTGGAAGAACGTGCTTAAGAAAAATAGAGCTTACGATCTCCTTGATCAGGATCAAATCGGGGATTTCGCCAAGAGATTCAACCTGACCGCCGGGTATGTCGATTTGGCCGTGAAGAAGGCGCTTGAATCCAGGGGGCGGCGGGCGGACCCGTTTCGAAAGTCGGTGGAAATGGCCCTGAAGGCCGGGCTTGCGTTGGCCAATGACGGTGAACCGGCAGCCGCCGAGCGCGCTTTGGACCGCAACTATTCATTGGAAGGGATCAGCCTGCGGTGCGATCTCGACGGCCTCCTGACCAGATTGGAGCGGTTTGACCGCTGTCTGCGGGATCAATGGTCGCCGCAAGCGAACATGAACCTGCTGTTCTACGGCCCTCCTGGAACCGGAAAGACCGAATTGGCCAAGTATGTCGCACAGCGGCTAGAGCGGGAGCTGGTCGCGAAGCGCACCAGCGAACTCCTGGGGCCCTATGTCGGCATGACGGAACAACTCATCGCGGAGGCCTTCCGGTCTGCGGAGAAGGAGGGGGCCGTGCTCCTGATCGACGAAGCGGACAGCTTCATTTTCGACCGGGGGCAGGCCGTTCGTTCCTGGGAGGTGACTGCGGTCAACGAGTTCTTGACCCAAATGGAAAGTTTTCGCGGGCTTCTCATCTGCACCACCAACAGGATGGAGCAGCTTGACTCCGCTTCCATTCGACGTTTCAACCACAAGATCGGTTTCGATTACCTGACTGGTGACGGCAACATCGTTTTTTATCGACGCATGCTGGCTCCTCTTGCGTACGGCGCGGCGGAAAAGGATGCGTTGAACCCGCTTCGCCACTGCACCAACCTGACCCCAGGTGATTTCACGATTGTGCGCGATAGGTTTTCGTTTTATTCCAAAAAAGAAGTGAAGCATCAAACCCTTGTCGAGGCCTTGCTGGAGGAATCCAATATCAAGGAAAGCCGAAATGGAGCGAACCGTATCGGCTTCAACCGTCCACCGCGAAAGTGAGGAAAAGAAATGCCTGCCAAGCAGGATCCGTATGCCAGTCCGGCGCAGAAAGCCGTCAGCCTTTACAGCTTGCTGCTTTTCACCGGCAAGCGCTACTTTTTGTCAGAGCTGGCCGCTGAATTGGAGTGCTCCAAACAGACGGTTCTCCGCATGATGGAACAGTTGGAGAGAGGCATGGGAATTTCCCTTGAGACCGGGAAAGAGGGAAACCGGCGATGGTTCAAGGTGAAGACGCCCAGAAAAAAGCCGCAAGTCGCGTTGGAACCGGATGACATCAGCAAACTTCTGCTCTGCAGGGACTTGGTCCGCCATCTGCTTCCCAAACCGATTCTTAATAAGTTGGACGAAGTCGTGGCCAAGGCCACGGTTTTGTTGCCGGACATGGAAGATCGGTCGGCAGCACTTGATTGCGTCGCCGGGATCATGGTCAAGGGAGGGATCGACTACACGCCCTTTGAGGCGAGCATTGAGACGCTTCTGGCCGCCATTTCGAGGAAGGAGGTCTGCGAGGTCCGCTATAAGAGTTTCACCGCCGATGCCGCGAAGCTTCATTATTTCGCTCCAATGCGGCTCACGGCCTATCGCGAGGCCCTTTATGCGGAGGGGTGGTCCGTTGACCCCCGCGGCAAGCCCAGGCAGAAACATCGGATGGTTCTTGCCGTGCATCGCATTGATGGCGTGGAACAGACCAGGTTGATGCATGATTTTGAGACATGGTCTGCGCCGAGATATTTTGGTTTTCCTGAATGTGAGCCATACCGGGTCAAGGTCGCCTTGTCCAAGTCCGCGGCGCGCTATGTCCGCGAAAGAAAGTGGAGTGATGACCAAGTGTTTGTTGAGAACGCGGACGGCAGCGCCGTGCTGGAGTTTATCGCGCAAAGCAAAAGCGAGGTTGTCTCGTGGGTTTTGTCATTTGGGGGAGAGTTGGAGTTGGTTGATCCTTGCGGATTGCGTGACGAAGTGATTGATGAGTGCAAACGGCTTGTGGAATTGTATAAAATATAAATAGCTGGATGTACGCTGTGCCTAGAGGAATATCGAATGAAGAAGTTGCTGATAAAATTATTCGTGGTATCGTGAAAGCTCAAAATAAATATAAAAAATGGTCAAGCAATGAACTTTGGCTTGGTTATGCTCCTGAATATTTAATGACATGCTGTATTGCTGAATCATTGGCATCTGATAAAAATTGCTTTGTTGAATTGGAGACGCCTGTTGGTAATATTATTAAAAAGCTTGATGTTAAAAAAAATAAACCTATGGAAAGAAAAAACGGCAGGGTTGATATTTCATTATATTATCAAAGCTCTAAATTAAAAAGCGTTATTGAAGTTAAATCGCCTGTTTACTGCTATAATACTATTAAAAAAGATATAAAACGTCTTTGTAGTATTAAAGAAATAGGGCATGAAATAGGGCATAATGTGACAAATTATATGGCGTGCTTTATGTGGTCAGAAGGTAATGGTGAAAAATTAGAATCTAAAATGGAAGCAAAATGTAATAGAATAAAAGATAAAATAGTTGAAGATACAGGAATAAAAATTATTAATCCAATAGTAAAGATTAAAACTGAAGAAAATGCAGGGTTGAATGATAATAACGCTGCCTGTTGGGCAGCTGTCGTATTTGTTATCTGAATTTTATGCTGTTTAGATTGATAGTGAATTGGCCTCGTTTTGACGGTCGCAGTGTCAGTCATAGGGAGAGGTGGAGTTCCCTGGAGTAGCCACAGTTTGGATCGGGCACAGTATAACTCAAGCGTATATCTAGAAGCGTTGCGCCATCAGCGCCAAGGCGCTGGAAAAAGCGCCGGGGCGCAGGGTCGTTCTCTCACGCGGCAGCCTTACGCAAAGTTTCAAAAGGTCGCGCGTTGTCCCGACAAGTGATGACGCTTGGGTCTGGTCTCAGGAGCTGATATTTGAAGGAAGCAGACGGGCTCGCTCAGGCGGAATATTACGCTCCCTGCGCTCGTTTTTCGATTCACACGAGTGGACACGCCTCGGAGCAATGCCTTTTCGACTTTGCCAGAGGGGTATAGGCGCGCCACGTCCTCCCGTTCCATGGCGAAAATGGGACCTCCCCTCTGATGACACCAAGCAGATTGTACGACTGCGCGATGGCGAAACATTCTCCATTTGCAACCACTGAAGCAAGGAGTTCACATGGCAGATTTGCGTGAGTTCAAACGCGGGCTTGATGAGGAAGCGTTGAGCGAGGTGGACAAATTCTTCGCATCCAGCATCGGACAAGCGATCAAGAATGCCTCTGATATCAATATCTGCATCCGCGACAACTACATTAACGTCTACTGGCACGGGTGCAGTATCCTCAAATATGCACCATTGGCAAAGAGCAGCCGTTTTCTCATCCATAAAAAGTATCTGCCATCTCAACAAGGAATTGCACCAAATGCAAACTATGCGAACATGACGCTCAACTCCGACGAGAGCGACTTGGTTTGCGATGCTTGCGGCTTTAAATACCGTGCCTCAATCATTGAAAAACCGAACAGCAACCTCTTGGGCTATGTGGAGAGTGATGGAGAAAAAAAGGCTCTTACAACATTTTTGCGCGACCACCGCGAGGAATTCTTCTTGCTGGACCTGGAGATTGCCTTCAGTCGGATGTCCAATTCAAAGAAGGGAGAAGAGCGACCGGTGGCGAACCGGGTCGACATGGTGCTCATCGACGCATGTGGATCATTGCCTCAACTCCAACTTGTCGAAGTCAAACTGGACACTGACCCTCGGCTGCGCTCAACGAAGACGCCTGAAATCGTCGATCAAATGGAGAGATACAAGGCCTTTCTATCAAAAAGCGGAAGGGTAATTCGCGATTCGTATCGCCAAGTTTCTGGCAATTATCTTTCCCTGGGGCTTGAGCATATGGTTCAGCCATCTGCCGATTCAGCTAGAGTGCTGAAGGAGTTTTGCACACAGGGTAAGCTTGATCCCATCCCCTATTTGCTCATTATCCCGCAGGACAAAACGAAAGTTGCCACGAGCATGTTTGGGCGCGATGGGAAGGATCACTTGGCCTGCTTAGCCACATGGCTCAGAGACCAGTGCTGCGGGTTTCACAAATTGAGCATGAAGCGTCCCGCCGGGTAAGCATATCTTCGCCGAACAAGCTGGACGGCGAAGCCCCTCGCGTAAAACGATTGCCGCAAATTTAATTTTTTATTTAAATATAAAGAGATTATATGGTTTACTTCGTCTTCGCCATTATGCTTATGCTCTCTCCTGTGGCGACGTAAGCAGCGAGTTTCGACTGCTGGAGTAGTCCCCAGTCGGGCCAAACAGCCTTTCAGTCATAGGAAAATGGTCTAGCTTGATGTCCAGCCTAGTGCTCAAGAGGAGGCGTTTGCAGAGAAAGTCCTGGAACCGTATGGAACGCTCGTTCACAGTCTTTCGACCTAGAGATCGTTCTGATTAAAACCGCTGCATGGTGCGCAAGGCGTTTGCGCAGCTTACCCGACCATGTCTTTCAACAACAGGTCGCGTCTCTTTTCCAGTTGGCGGATGGTTTGGGACAGAGATAGAATTTCCGTATGGCTTGAACGTATCCGTTCCGCCTCTTCCGGCGACAGCGTCGGCACGGGCAGGTCGCCCATGTCCGCGGTCTTGATCTGGGGCACGGTGCCGCCGGTGACGAGCCGGGCGATGTGCTCCTGAATCTCCCGCGAACGGAGCTGGTGGAAGAGGCAGATCGGGTCCGCGCCGTCGCGGGGCCGGAGCACCTGGAACGACTGGCTGGGGATCCAGTTCGGTCCGCAATCCTCCGGCGCCAGGGCGACCTTGCCCACGGCCCCCTTGCAGCAGAAGAGGATGTCGCCGGGACGCAGCAGCTGGCTTCTCTGGGCTTCGGACAAGGCCCCCGAATAGACCAAACCCTTCACCGGCCGCCGGAGCAGACCGTCGGTCTCGATGTCTCTTATGGCGGCCTCAAGGAAGAGGTGCTCCTCGGGAACCGTTTCCCCGGGCGCGAGACGCTTGGCACCGGGCCAGGCCTGCCCCCGGATGCCGTGGACGAGCAGGTGCAGGGGCTTGGTCCCGGCTTCCTTGGGCACGGGCGCGGCGCCTCGGACATGGCGGCGCGGAGTGATGTCGCAGTCGGCCCGGACCAATGCCTGACCCCCGAGGAGGCGGACGCGATCCGAGCGACCCTCCCGAAGAAGGTCCGCCACTTCCCGCCAGCCTTTGAGCCTCGCCTGGGTGGACCGCTCCTTGAGCAGGTCGTGAAAGCCTTCGGAGGCGTCCAGGAGCCGGACCGGCGCGTCCGCGTCGCGCTCGGCGTCCAAAACCAGCAGGGCGGGATTCCAGCGGGTGCCTGGAATGAGATTGACCGGCAACTGGATCACCGCATCCAGGACACCGGCCCTCAGAAGCGAGGCCTTGAACAGGCTTTCGAGCTTCCTGCCCGCGGCCAGAAAG